>SGZI01000026.1 GCA_004213965.1 Flavobacteriales bacterium | reverse complement strand
TTTAAAAAATAGGAAAATGACTAGAGATGAAGCTATTGCAAAATTAAAGGAAGCAAAGGAATTGTTAGATTTAGAAATGATGTCTCAGGAAGATTATGATGCGTTAAGAAAGGAGCTTTCCCCTATAATAATGAATAAAAATTAGAGAAAAATGAAATATATTTTCTTTTTATCTATTGGGTTATTGTTTAGTTCATGTGAAACTAAACAAATTCATTATGGAGAAATAATTACTAATGAAAATATCATTGATTATTCTAAAGCAAAAGAGTTAGTGCTTGAAGAGGGAAAAATTTCTACAAAAATTGAAGGGACAATTTTAGAGACATGTGCAAAAAAGGGTTGTTGGATTAGACTAAAGGCAGATAATGATACTCTGTTTGTAAGATTCAAGGACTATGGTTTTTTTGTCCCTACTTCTGGGGTTGAAGGGAAAACAGCAATACTTCAAGGAGAAGCAACATATGAAACATTAGAAATAGAAGAAGTTAGACATTATGCTGAAGATGCTGGAAAATCAAAAGAGGAAATAGAATTAATTACTGAACCAGAATACATTTTTTCTTTTACTGCAAGTGGAGTAATTATTGAGGATTAGTTTTATATTCAATTTTTATCATTACCTCATTTCTTCTGTTAAAAACTTTGTATGGGCTATTATATGATACAAAGTATGGACTTCCAATATGCTTTACATCTAATTTATTTAATTTGTCATATAATACATTAGAATAATTTTTTACTTTTTTTCGATTACCCCAGCCACCAAATCTAACTGAAGCATAATAACCTGCCTTAGATTCGTATATTTTAATTTTTTCATCATTTGGTTCAGATATATTTTGCATATCATATTTTTCGGGCATCACAAACTCCATTGCATTTGTGTCATCTTGATTACTTAAATAAACTGGCGTTGTCATAGCAATTTTTTCATTATTACTGTTATTTCCACTGATGTACTTAAACAACTTCATAAAGTTGTTGTTGGACCCATTTTCAGATAAAACCTTAGCTTTAATAGCTGGCGGGTAATACCTAATTTCAAAGTTGTTATCCTTTAGCACAACTTCATATTTTTGAGTTTCATAATCACTACTCATAATTAATAATGTTAATCCAAAGATGATTAGTTGCTTCATTTTTTATTCTTTCAATATTTTAATGATTTTGTATTTATTTGATATAACATCTTTTATTTTTAGCAAATAAATTCCATAATCAAAATCAGAGAAATCGATTGTTTTATTATTTGTTTGCAAAATTTTCCTGCCATTTATATCGAAGACACTTATATTAATGTCATTCGTGTAATTTATGCTTAGTTTATCAGATACTGGATTTGGAAAATAATTTAGATTAAATTCAATTTCTTCAACATTAACACTTAATGTACTGTCATTCCATTTCCATATTCCACCAGAAAGCGAACTT
Source organism: Flavobacteriales bacterium (assembly GCA_004213965.1). Lineage (GTDB taxonomy): Bacteria > Bacteroidota > Bacteroidia > Flavobacteriales > Flavobacteriaceae. Next base: position 15,450 of record SGZI01000026.1, on the reverse strand, counting down.
TGATTAAATCCGCCAGCCCATCCAATTTGTTCATTAAGAAAATCTACATGTGTACGTTGAGTAGAATCAATGGGGTTCCAAGTATACCCGCCATCATCACTAAATGATGATCCAGAACCAGTTGTATAAACTATATCAGTTCCCTCAACAAAGCATAATCCACTAGTATAAATAGTACCTGAAGTTGTAATTTGTGTCCAGGAAACACCTGAATTTGTTGATCTATATACATTTCCAGAATTATCAACTATAATGCCGTTGTTTGAATCACTAAAAGAAATATCCCCATTAACTTCAGCACTCCCAAAATCAGAAATTGGTGTAGTATAGACTGACCAGTTATTTCCTCTGTCTGCTGAGTGATATAGTCTACCTTTATTAGTGGAATACCAAACATTATCTCCTACAACTTCAATCTGCCTAACATAACCATATTCTCCCGAAAGAGGTATTGGAATTGAACTTCCAGGAACTTGAGACCAGTTATTACCACCATCACTGGTTACATAAAGCTCAAATTCTCCATTAATTGGATCACCTTGGGCAAAACCAACATTTTCATCCCAAAAATAAACTACGTTAGCAAATGAAGAACTTGTGTCATAGCTAGCGCTATCTTGTCTATTCCATGTGCTACCACCATCAGTAGTTTGAAATATACCACCGATATCTCCTGCAGCTCTTGGGTAGGCGACAAGCCAAGCTTTATTATAATCATAAGCATGAATCATAGATATTCCTAGGCCTTCATTTGATATGTCAATTGTTCCATCAACCCATGTATCTCCACTATTATTAGTTTTAGTGAATTCTTGGACATTTTGATTAGACCCACTTCCATCATAAGCTGTTCCCCATACTATGTTCTCATCAACAATTGAAATATAGTTAATACCTCTAGATTGATCAAAAAAAGAGGTGTTTTGTAAAATCCATTCACCTGTTGGTTCAGAAAAAACATTAATATAATTTTGTTTAGTCAATGTCTCTGAAGAAGAACTATTTGAAATGGTCAACGTAACATCATATGAACCATGTGAAGAATATAAAATTTCTGGAGGATTTTCACCTTCATAAGTGCTTGGTGAACCACCTTCAAATGTCCATTCCCAATTCTCACCTCCTATTGAATAATTTGAAAAATTTACTGGTTGATTTTCATAGGCTACTTGAGGTGAAGCTGTGAATCCGGGAATAGGATTATCAGTGTCTGGAAGAACGCATATTAAAGCAGCATGTGCATCTATTCGATTTCCAATATTTTGATTAATATCAACTCCACTACTAATTAAACAGTCTAAAATTTCAGTTGGATTTTTCATTGGATTTATACTAAGCATTAATCCTACTAGACCTGCTGCAAATGGAGCAGCCATAGATGTTCCTCCTTTTCTTGCATAACTATTTAAATCATTTGTATATACAGCACTTAATAACCCATTATATGAAAAACCGCCTGGTGAAGCTATATCAACCCAAGATTGAATACCAGCATTATAGTTTGAAAATGATGATTTTACATCATTGTAGTCAACTGATCCTACTCCTATAACACCCATATAGGCAGCAGGATAATTAGGAGTACTAGAATTATCATTTCCAGCAGCCGCAACAAAAACAATCTCAGGATAATTATTGATTAATTCTTGCATTGCATTTGATGAATTTTCAGAGCCATAAGACATGCTAATTACATTGGCTCCATTTACGCATGCCCATTGAACACCTCCAAACCCTTGATAAGTATTACTTGGATTTTGAGAATCTCCAGTAGCTTTAACAGCTATTAATTCTGAATTTCCTCCCAATGATGCTATTCCAATAGCATTATTAATTTCAGCTGTTGCTAAGCCTGCACAATGTGTTCCATGTGACCATGATGAACTTTGCTGATATGTTTGTGGAGGGGTTGCGTCATAGTCTCCATCTGAAATATCTATTTGTTTATAAACATTAAGATCAGCATGATCTGTCGCTATTGCATTATCAATAATTGCTATTTTAATATTTGAATTTCCAATATCAAGATCCCAAGCATCTTCAGAGTTCACCAATGTATGATACCATTTATTAGTACCAGAATGATAACTATCATTAGGAATAAAAGTGTTCTTATATATTGGCTCTTTTTCAGCATATGAAACAATTGAAAGATTATTTAGTTTTTCAATCAAATTATCAATAAGCTCATTTTCTAAAAAAATAATTCTATATATTTTTTGTAATTCTCTTTTGTTCGTAAAATAGCTAGGTCTTTCAAATTTAAGTACCGTAATCCCATTAAATATATTCTCTATTTCTGGATAATTCTCAATATTTTCAATCAAACCTATTCCATCAAAAGTTTTTTCAGCATTATCTAAATCAACTTCAACAAATTCATTAAGTTTAAAGACAATGGTCCCATCTAGAAATTCTGAGCTAAACTCTTGCCCAATTGTAATAGATGTAAATAGAACAAAAATTAGTATTATTCTTTTCATTTAGTTATTAGTTTTTAATTTTATAACAATAGCACCTCCACGGGCAACACCGCCGTATCTGTTGGTGGCAGCAAGTGATCGCAATATTGTCATACTTCTAATTTGTTGTGGATCAATGAATGTAGGGCATTCTGTATAAAGAATTCCATCAACATCATATACTGCATAAGCTTGATTATTCATAGATAGACTACCGCCTCTAATCATAATTTTGGGAGATGCATTTCCTACATTATTTCCAATTACTTTTACTCCAGGAAATTTACCAACAATTACATCAACCAGAGTTAGTGCAGCTGGAGAAATACTGGAATTTGATGATGATGTAATTTCACTAGTTGATGAACAACTAATTAAAATAAAAACAATTAATATTGAAAAGATTCTATTCATTTTAAAAAAAATTATTGATTTATAATTTGTTTAGTTACATATAACTTCCATCCAAACATAATCATTTGAATTTTTGATGCTTTGGATAAGTCTAGTCTTTTTTTTGTAAAATTCGGAAGGAAGATTCTATTTAATAATGCCAAAATTTTAAATAAAATAACTTTCATAATTAATAAAATTAAATATAAAATAAAATTAAATATAATTTAGTTACAATTAAATTATATTTGTAAAAAAAATGATGAGGTCAAGCTTTATTATCTTCATAATTTTCTTGTTTTCTAATAGTGTTTTAGGTCAAGGAAATTTTGGACCTCCTTCAAATCCAACATACGGAAATGTTCAGATAGATATTCCCCAAGAATATTACCAAGAAGCTAATGGCATGTCTGGCGAAGATTTAAAACAGGCAATCTATCAAATTATAGGAAATCATTTAGTTTTTCCTTATACATCTTCTTCTACGGATACTTGGGATATATTACAGCAATCTGATCAAGATCCTGAAAATAATGATAACATTCTTCTTGTATATACTGAACGTTCACAAGACAAGGGTTATAGAGATGGATGTAATTGTTATTCTAGCTATGGAGGAACTCATAATAACTCATGGAATAGAGAGCATGTATGGCCTAAATCTCATGGATTTCCAGATCAGGATGATGTTGCTTATACAGATGTTCATAATTTAAAACCCTGTGATAGATCAGTAAATGCTGCAAGAGGGACAAAAGATTTTGACAATGGCGGTAATCAACATTCAGAAGCAACTGAATGTTTTACTGATAGTGATAGCTGGGAGCCTAATGACTCTGTAAAGGGCGATATAGCAAGAATTATTTTTTATATGGTCGTAAGATATGATCCTGGGTATGATCATAATAATAATGCTTTTGATTTAGAAGTTGTTGACTATACTACACCAGGTAATAGCGATCCCATTTTAGGAAAATTATCATCATTACTTCAATGGCACATTGATGATCCAGTAGATGACTTTGAAATTAACAGAAATGAGGTAATTTATAGCTATCAAGAAAATAGAAATCCATTCATAGATCATCCTAATTTGGTTAATTTCATTTGGGGTGATAGTTATGGACAAGAATGGAATGAAAACTTAGGTTTTACTGAAAATAATGAACTGGAAAACTTTAAAATATACCCAAATCCATCCAATGGATTAATTAGTTTTAATTATAACCTTGTTAACTCTAATATTGAGATATTTAATTTGACTGGAAAAAAAATTAAAGAGCACCATGTTATTAATTCAAATTTTATTGATTTGAATTTACCATCAGGAATATATTTTATTAAAACTCAAGTTAATGGACGATTAATAAATTCTAAAATTATCATTAAATAAAATGAATTTAGCATTAATTTTTTTAGGATTTTTTCTTTTACTTATTGGCGGTGAGTTTATTGTTCGTTCATCGGTAGCAATTTCATTTAAATTTAATATTTCTAAAATTGTAATTGGAATGACAGTCGTTGCTTTTGCAACTTCTCTTCCAGAATTAATTGTTAGCTTAAATGCAGCTATTAACGGATCGCCTTCAATTGCAATTAATAATGTTATAGGTTCTAATATTGCCAATATTGGTTTAGTTCTAGCACTTATCTCAATATTAGCTTCTATTAGAGTAGATAGTACATTTTATAATAAGGACTGGCCGGTAATGTTTACCTTTTCTATTTTATTGATTTTATTTTCAATTAACGATTACATTTTAACTCAAATTGAAGGAGCAATTTTACTATTTCTTTTGATTGTATTTATTATTTATTTTTTAAAAAAATCAAGTAATAAGGAAATCAATGATGATATTGATAATAAATTAAGTCTTGCCTCAAACACCAAAATTTTTATTTGGCTATTGTTATCATCATTATCTCTATATTTTGGTGCAGAATTTTTAGTTGATGGGGCAGTAAATTTTGCAAAACAAATAAATATTAGTGAAGCTGTTATTTCTGTTTCCATTGTAGCAATTGGAACAAGTATTCCTGAATTAGCTGCATCCATAATTGCGATTGTAAAAAATGAGAAAGGACTTTCAGTAGGAAATTTAATTGGTTCAAATATATTTAATATAGGATCTGTTTTGGGTATTACTGCTATAATTAAACCCATTCATATTGCTCAGGAAATTATTGATAGAGACATTATTTGGATGTTGTTCTTTGCAATTCTATTGTTTGTTCTTGCATTATTGCCAAAGAGAAATAAATTATCTAAGTTCAAAGGATTTATAATGCTCCTTAGCTATTTTTATTTCATTTTTCTAGTTTTTATGTAAAAAAAAAGGAACCGTTTATTCGATTCCTTTTTCAATTTAGAAAGTATTTTAAATTTAAGCTGATTTAACAGTTTTTATAATTCTACCAGCAATTTTATATGGATCACCATTTGAGGCTGGACGTCTATCTTCAAGCCATCCCTTGTATCCATTTTCTACAGTCATAATTGGAATTCTAATTGAAGCGCCTCTATCGGAAACTCCATAGCTAAATTGGTCAATTGATTGTGTTTCATGCTGTCCAGTTAGCCTTTCTTCATTGTGTGCACCATAGACTGCAATATGTTCTTTAACAACAGGTCTAAAGGCTTCACAAATTTTATCATACGTTTCTTTTGAACCGCATGTTCTAAGTGTTGTATTAGAGAAATTTGCATGCATTCCTGAACCATTCCAGTCTCCTTTTATTGGTTTTGGATGGTATTCAATGTAGTAACCATAATCTTCAGTAATTCTATCTAATATATATCTAGCAATCCAAAGTTCATCACCAGCTTTTTTTGCTCCTTTAGCAAATACTTGAAATTCCCATTGTCCACATGCAACTTCTTGATTAATGCCTTCAACATTAATTCCAGCAGCTAAACAAATATCAGCATGTTCTTCTACAATATGCCTTCCATGTGTGTTTCTTCCGCCTACTGAACAATAATAAAGTCCTTGAGGTCCAGGATAACCACCAACAGGAAAGCCCAATGGCAGCTGTGTGTCAGTATCCATAATAAAATATTCTTGTTCAAATCCAAACCAAAAATCTTCATCGTCATCATCTATAGAATCTCTTCCATTAGATTCGTGTGAACTACCATCAGAATTTAATACCTCTGTCATAACAAACCACCCATTTTCACGAGTAGGATCAGGATATATTGCTACAGGCTTTAATAAACAATCTGAAGATCCCCCTTCAGCTTGTTTGGTAGAGCTTCCATCAAAAGCCCACATTGGACAGCTTTCTAGTTTTCCATCAAAATCATTTAAGATTTTAGTTTTACTTCTCATATTTTGAGTTGGCGTATAGCCATCTAGCCAAATGTATTCTAATTTAGACTTGTTCATTTTACTTCTTTTTATTAATTATATTTTGTTGTTAAAAGATTTAATAATATATCAAATAATTTAATTATTCTTAAATTTTTTATTTGTGTTTCCAGATTTTTTATAAACATCTATTAAATAATATCCTTTAGATATAATTCTTTTTGCAAATTCAATAATTTTATTCAAATGTTAATAACGAAAGCACAGTATATATAGTTTTATAAAATCTTATCACTAATTCACAATGAACTTAGGCATTTCTTTAATACTTTTGTTAGCACATTTTAAAATAAAATGGACAGTAAAGATTTAAATGAAAGATATTCTAGAAGAGGTGTTTCAGCCTCAAAAGAGGATGTGCATAAGGCAATAAAAAAAATTGATAGAGGCCTATTCCCAAAAGCTTTTTGTAAAGTTGTACCTGACTATTTAACCAATGATGAGAATTATTGTTTAGTGATGCATGCTGATGGGGCTGGAACAAAAAGTTCTTTAGCCTATATGTATTGGAAAGAAACTGGAGATATTTCCGTTTGGAAAGGTATTGCTCAAGATGCATTAATAATGAATATAGATGATTTAATTTGTGTTGGAGTTACTGATAATATATTGCTTTCATCAACTATAGGTAGAAATAAAAATCTAATAGATGGAGAAGTTATTTCATCCATTATTAATGGAACAGAAGAGTTGGTAAATGATTTAAGTTCACATGGAATAAACATTAAATTAACTGGTGGAGAAACTGCTGATGTTGGGGATTTAGTTCGTACAATTATAGTTGACTCTACAGTAATTGGAAGAATTAAAAGATCTGAAGTAATCGATAATTCTAATATAGCTGAAGGAAATGTTATTGTTGGGCTTTCATCATTTGGTCAGTCAACATATGAGGATCAGTATAATAGTGGTATTGGAAGCAATGGCCTAACTTCCGCAAGGCATGATGTATTCAATAAGATTTTAGCAGAAAAATATCCTGAAAGCTATGACCCTATGGTTCCAGATGATTTAGTATACTCAGGTTCTATAAGTTTAGATCAAGTTTTTGATGATACTGGTTTAGATGCAGGAAAATTAGTTTTATCACCTACAAGAACTTATGCTCCTATTATTAAATCTATTCTATCAGAATGTAGCAAGGAGCTAATTAAAGGAATTGTCCATTGTAGTGGAGGAGCACAAACAAAAATATTACATTTTATTTCAGATGATTTACATGTAATTAAAGATAATATGTTTGATCCACCAATGCTTTTTAAATTAATTCAGAAAGAATCAAGAACAAGTTGGCATGAAATGTATAAAGTTTTTAATTGCGGTCATAGAATGGAATTATATGTAGATCCAATAGTAGCTGATAAAATAATAAGTATTTCTAGCAGATTTAATGTTGAGGCTAGAATTATTGGAAAAGTTGAAAAATCAAATTCAAAGAAGCTTACAATCATGTCTCAATTCGGTGAATTTCAATATTAATTGATTCACTAATTTCTCTCCATAATTTATTGTATTTTTACAATTCAAGAATATTGATGTGTTAGAAAAATTAGAAAATCTTGAAAATCGATTTAAAGAATTAAATGATTTGATGATTAAGCCAGAAATTATTTCTGATCAAAAACAGTACATTCAGCTTTCCAAAGAATATAAAGATTTAAAAAAAATTATAGATAAAGGAAAAATCTATAAATCCATTCTCTCCAATATTTCAGAAGCTCAGGAATTAATTTCAAATGAGAAGGATGATGAAATGCTTGAAATAGCAAGACTTCAATTAGATGAATCAAATAAACAACTACCGACATTAGAAGAAGAATTAAAGGTTATGCTAATTCCTAAGGATCCCGATGACTCGAAGAATGTAGTTATGGAAATTAGAGCTGGAGCTGGTGGAGATGAAGCAAGTATATTTGCAGGAGATTTATATAGAATGTATACAAAATACAGTGAGGGTAAAGGATGGAAAGTAAATTTAGTAGATTTTAATGAGGGAACTTCTGGAGGTTATAAAGAAATAATTTTTGACATAAGTGGAGAAGAGGTTTATGCTAACTTAAAATTTGAAGCAGGCGTGCATAGGGTGCAAAGAGTCCCTCAAACTGAGACTCAAGGAAGAGTGCATACCAGTGCTGCTACGGTTATAGTTTTGCCAGAAGCAGAAGAATTTGATGTCGACTTAAACATGCAGGATGTAAGAATTGAAAGAACTACATCTACAGGTCCTGGAGGTCAATCTGTGAATACGACATATTCTGCCATAAGACTTCATCACGAACCATCAGGAATTACTGTTAGTTGTCAAGATCAAAAATCTCAACATAAAAATTTAGACAAAGCTTTAAAAGTTTTAAGGACAAGATTATATGAATTGGAAGTGGAGAAAAGACGTTCTGAAGAATCTTTAAAAAGAAAAAGCATGGTTTCATCTGGTGATAGAAGTGCAAAAATTAGAACTTATAATTATCCGCAAGGAAGGATTACTGAGCATAGAATAGGAATGACTATTTATGATTTGCCAAAAGTAATAAATGGAGATATTCAAAAAATTATAGATGAATTAATGTTAGCTGAAAATTCAGAAATATTAAATGCAGTTAATACATAATGGAAGAACTGAAAATAATTAATCAAATTAAATCTAAGAAGTCCTTTTTGTGTATTGGACTTGATGTTGATTTGAATAAAATTCCAAAATTTTTACTAAAACAAGAAGATCCAATTTTTTCATTTAATAAATCTATTATTGATAGCACTAATAAACATTGTATTGCTTACAAACTTAATATTGCCTTTTATGAAGCATTTGGGGTTAAAGGATGGAAGTCTTTAGAAAAAACAATTAATTATATAAATGAACATCATCCAGAAATTTTTACAATTGCTGATGCTAAAAGAGGAGATATTGGAAATACAAGTAAGATGTATGCTAAGTCTTTCTTTGAAGAATTAAATTTTGATAGTATTACAGTAAATCCATATATGGGTAAAGATTCTGTTGAACCATTTTTAGAATATCAAGACAAGAATACCATTATGTTAGGTCTTACTTCAAATCAAGGTTCTAAAGATTTACAATTATTAAAAACTAATGAAGGTTATGTTTTTATGGAATTAATCAAATCTTCAAAAACTTGGACTAATTCAAAAAACTTAATGTATGTCATTGGAGCAACTAAGACAGAATATATAGAGGAAGTCAGAAAAATAATTCCAAATAATTTTCTTTTAATTCCTGGAGTTGGTGCTCAAGGAGGAGACTTGAATGAAGTATGTAAAAAATCAATGAACAGTAATATTGGGATCATTATAAATTCATCAAGAGGAATTATATATTCAAGTAATGACGTTGATTTTGCTGAAGCTGCTAAAAATCAGTCCATTTCTATACAAAAACAAATGGAACAAATATTAATTCAATCTAATTTAGTTTGATTAAATACAAAATATTAGTTCTAATATTAATTGCTACTAATTTTTCTTGTGATGAATATAATCCATCCTATAACGAAAATTTTTTAACGATTCTTGGAATAGCTCAAGATGCGGGATACCCACATATTGGTTGTAATAAAGATTGTTGTAATAAAAATATTACGGATGATATGGAATATTTTGTAACAAGCATAGGGCTTAGTGATATTGAGAATAATAAACATTATTTATTTGAAGCAACTCCAGATATAACCTCTCAAATAAAACATCTAAAAGATGGCCTAGAAAATAAAAAAATAATTGATGGAATATTTTTAACTCATGCTCATATTGGACACTATAGCGGATTAATGTATTTAGGAAGAGAGGCATTAGGTGCTAAAAATATTCCAATATATACTATGCCAAGAATGAAAAAATTTTTAGAAGAAAATGGGCCTTGGAGTCAATTAGTATCTCTGAATAATATTGATTTAAAGGAAATAAATCATAATGAAAATGTTATATTATCTAGTGATTTAAGAGTTATTCCTATTAGCGTCCCTCATCGTGATGAATTTTCTGAAACTGTTGGCTATAAGATAATAGGAAAGAATAAGTCTGCACTTTTTATTCCTGATATTGATAAATGGGATTTATGGGATAAAAGTATTGTTGATGAAGTCAAGTCTGTTGATTATGCTTTTCTGGATGCAACATTTTATAGTGGTGAAGAAATTAATAGGTCTATGTCTGAAATTCCTCATCCTTTTATTTCAGAGACTATAGATATTTTCAAAGATGAATTAATAGAAACAAAAAATAAAATCCATTTTATCCATTTTAATCATACAAACCCTGTGCTAAACAAGAATATAACTCTAAGGGATAGTATTCAAAAGCTAGGCTTTAACTTTTCTAAGTTTGGAGATAGGTATATGCTATAATTCAAAATTAGTATCTTTACAACTTAAATTATATAATTATGAAAAACTCATGTACTTGTAAATGTGAAGCTTGTATAAATGACGATTGCAAAAATTGCTCATGTGAGCAATGTTCGTCAGTTAATTGCTGCTAGTAAAATTTTAATATAACTGTTTTTTAATTTCTCTTTATTTCATCCATTAAATACTTTTCCCATCCTGGAGTGGAAGCTTTTTCATCATCAACAATTTTTTTGGCGTCATCGAGTAGCTGCCTAGCATCAAAAACTATTCCATCCTTTATGGTGTATTTAATTCCTCCAACTCTTACCGCTTCATTATTTTCGTCAATTTTTATATCGCCTGTTGCGTATAAATATTTGAGATTTTTAAGAGGGTTTTCTTCCATAATTATCATATCAGCATATTTTCCAACTTCAATAGTTCCTATTTCTTTTTCCATACCAATTGCTTCAGCAGCATGAAGAGTTGCAGCCCTTATAACTTCCATAGGATGGAAACCTGATTCTCTAATAAGCTCAAGTTCTTGGATGTATCCAAAACCATAAAGATTATACATATAACCTGAGTCAGCACCAGCAGTAACTCTACCACCTCTGTTTTTATATTCATTAATAAATGTCATCCAAAGCTTATAGTTTTCTTTCCATTCCATTTCCATTTCAGTCCCCCAGTCAAAGTATGCAGCACCATGATTGTCTCTTCCAGGAAGAAAAAATTTAAGTAATGTTGGAGTGGTATAATCTTTATGCCATTCTAATCTGCTTCCTCTGCCTACATCTCTAAAAATACTATAAGGAACAAAAGTTACATCTATAGTAAAGTCTAATTCAATAAGCTCATCCATAACTTCATTCCATTTTTTTGAATAGGGTTTAGCTGCTTGTTTCCATAATCTTCCTGCTTCACCAAATCTGTGTTGTTCGTTATTATAATTATAGTCAAGAGGATAATTTTGAACTGTTCTGTCATCAAATAGCGCTTCTGGTAAACCATACCAATGTTCCATTGTAGTAAGACCTAGTCTAGCAGTTTCTAGAACATCCATCCATGCTACATCCATTTGAGCATGATGACATGCAGATCCAAGACCATGTTTATTATTTTCTTTTAGCGCAGCTTCAAAAATATCTGGTCTAGCCCCTCCAAATTTTATTCCATCAGCACCATTTTCTGCATTTTTTTTAACCCATGCTGTAGCCTCTTCTGGAGAATTTATTCCACCATCTGAGCCAAACCCGTTTTCTGCACCTTGTCCAAACCATGTATAAGCAAGTATTCTTGGAGCTGTAATTTTATTTTTTTTACTATCTTCCTTTTGTTTGAGCACCCATTTTAAACCGTTTCCACATCCAGGGTCACGAATAGTTGTTATTCCATGAGCCATCCATAGTTTATAAACATAATCTGCTCTCCCTTGGGTTGTTTCTCCAATATGACCATGCATATCAATAAACCCAGGCAATAAATACATGCCATGAGCATTAATTTCTTTAGCACCTTTTATTGCTTTAGGCCTTCTGTTTTCATTAATTTCAAGTCCTGGAAATCCAACACTTCTTATATTTACTATTTTATTGTCTTCAACAACAACATCTACTGGTCCTATAGGAGGCGCTCCATTTCCATTGATTAGTGTAGCCCCCCTTATAATTAATTGTTGAAAAGGACCTTCTCCTCTAAAACGTTCAGGAGCTTCCGCTATCTGGCTAATAGATAAGTTGTAATAAAATAAATTGATTAGGGTAATTAATAATATCTTTTTCATTTTGTTAAGTAATTTATTAGGTTATTATTCTCCAGGAACACTTATGTTACTTCCTAGAAATAGTGCATTTAAGAATAGTTTATTTGTTCCATACCACGAACCTCTAAAGTTCGGGTTATCAGCAAAAACAATAACTCTACCGGATCCTATTTTAGAAACAATTAAAGAAGCTGCTCCTGGAATATAATCTTTTCTATTTGATTCAGAAATATAACCATCAATATGAAAATCTTTAGAGTATATTGCAACAGAAGAATAGTCGTCTTTAGTTTTATTTATGAATACATTATTATTCTTATAGACAGGAATTGATGTGTCATTGTAACCAAAAGCTAGTGGATGTGTTAAATCTAAATCAGCTTTAAGAATTGATCCCCCAATTCTTTCTCTTCCAATATTCTCTCTTGCATCTACATATCTTTTTCTTGAATAGATTGAATCCACTTTTGATTTTACTAAAGTTTCTTTGATGAGCTTACTCTTTATAGCCCAGCTTGAACCTCTAGCTATTGTAATTAGAGTATTACCTTTTTCAACCCAATCCTTAATTTTATCAATTTGATTTTTATCCAATTGACTATAAGATCCAGACACCATTACCAGGGTTGTATATCTGTCAATGGAAACTCTTGAGAATTGGTTTAGTTTAATTTTTGTTAATGGCATGCCAATACGCGTATCAAGAAGATGCCATACTTCTCCAGCTTCATAAGAATTAACTCCATCACCAATTAATAATGCAACCCTTACAGGTTTGTTAATTCTAAAATTATTACTTCCAAGATCAATGCCTTTCATACTATATCCTGATTCAGAATTGTATACAGGAACATCAAATTTTTCCTGCATTTTTTTTACAAGATCAAATAATTTATCAGAAGATATATTTTGTTTACTTACCGGAATTAAGATTGATCCATAGTTGAATTTCTTGGATCTATTAGCTTTATTAACTTTAATTTCAAAAGGCTTAAATGCTGAATAAGTCACAATACCATTTTTTTGTAAATGGTTTAAAGCTGCAGGTGAATTATAATCATCCCAATCCAATATATATGCGTAATTTGATTTGTTGACAGAAACATTATTAACTAAATTTTCGGTGCTTATGACTTCTGATTCAGGTTTAAAGCTTTTTAATTTCTTTGACTTCATATTGTATATGTTTGAAACACTCCAAGAAGATGCATCATAAAACACACTATCAACATACTTTTCATAAGTTTCAAAGAAATTTTTTACCATTCTTGATTGGGCTTGATTAACAGGAACAACATATCTGTCATTGCTTCTGTAAACCTTAATTTTGTGTAATAATAATTTATCAATAAAAGCCTTATTTCTGTTTTGATCATTCTTATCACCAAATTCATAAGCTTTTACCTTTTCATCTTTAAATTCTGTTACAGATGAATTAAAGAATCTCCTTTGATAATCCTTTAAAAGATTCTTATTATCAACCGCTGCTTCTACAGTTGCTATACTTGAGAGATATTGATTTCTTATTGTAAATCCAAAGGACATTTCCCCATAATTTGTCTCTTGTAAATGTCCTCTTGAACTTGCCTGCTCAAATAATATTGCCACACCTCCTTGAACATCTGGATAGGAAGACCCATAACCTGGATAGGTTTCGTCAAAAGATTCTTTTGTGTAATAGAATGAACCAATACTATCAAGTGATTTAACATAATATTCTGCAAAAATTGGACTCAATACACTATAATTTTCATCAGGAATTAGAGGTTTTAATGAGGCATTTCTTTTCATTGGTTCAAAAAAGTAATTACTATTGGTTCCCATTTCATGAAAATCTGTTACCACATTTGGATACCATGTGTGAAACCATTTTAATTTCCCCCTACTTTCAGGATTTACTCCTAATAACCAATCCCTATTTAAATCAAACCAATAGTGATTAGTTCTTCCTCTTGGCCATACCTCGTTATGCTCAGCATCATTGCTATCTGCAACAAGATTTATAGATTTATATTGATTTGCCCATTGAGAATGTCTGTCTCTCCCATCAGGGTTAATTGTTGGATCAATAAAAATTACTGAGTTGTTTCTAAATCTTTCAATTTTTATATTTTTTGATGCCACTAACGTATAGGCGGCTAACATTGCAGCCTCAGCACTTGATGGTTCATTCCCATGAACACCATATCCTAAATTTATTATTACAGGCAGACTATCATCAGTTGTAACTTCAGCGTTAGGATCAGTATATTTTAGATGTCTTTCCCTTATAGATTCTATGTCATTCATATTATCTTCAGATGAAATACAAAGCAAAACTAATTTTCTTCCTTCATGAGTTTTTCCATAAGTCACCAATTTAGCTCTAGGAGAGGTGTTTGAAAGATAGTTTAGGTAGGCTACAATTAAGTCATGTCTTGTATGCTCAAAACCAATCTCATATCCTAAGAATTCTTCAGGACTATTAATTGAACTATCATAAGGTCCATTATTTTTCAAGAAATAATCTTGACTATTTACACTATTAGTAAAAAGAAAAACTAACAATATGTACTGAATAAATATTCTTAATTGCATAAATTTAAATTTTAGGGGTAATGATAAAAATACTAATTAAATTTAATTGAAAATTAAAAACTGTATTATTTTTGAAATATATATTGTGAAATGAACAGATCTATTCTTCTTTTATTTAGTTTTTTTCTTCTATTAAATTGTGGAGATAAGAAAAGATATTACAATGATTTAACTCCTTTTCAAAAAGAAATAAATGATTTTTTTAAGGATGCATCTATTTCTCCACTTAAGGCAAAGGATTTAAAAGATTTCAAGGGATTAGACTTTTTTACTTTTGATTCTACTTACGTAGTTATAGCTAAATTGATAAGAACTCCTAATGAGAAACCTTTTAAAATGAAGACTACAACTGAGAGACTTCAAGAACATATCAAACATGGGGTTGTGTCTTTTGAATTACTTGGTAATAGCTATAATTTGAATATTTATAGAAATTTAGAAAATATAGATGAACAAGGGTATAGGGATTATTTATTTCTCCCATTTTTAGATGATACAAATGGTAATGAATCTTATGGAGGTGGAAGGTATATTAATTT
>SGZI01000025.1 GCA_004213965.1 Flavobacteriales bacterium | reverse complement strand
TCATAAAATATTTTTTAAAAAAATTATCTTCCTTATAATTTGTAATAGATCTATTAATAGAGGGATAATGAAAATTTAAGTTTGACATATAATAATTAGAAATATTAATTCCTTCAAAAGCTCTATTCTTATTTGTAGTAGTTAAAATTATTTCTGTTGTATCATTTACAAAGGAATTTAAAATACTTGTAATATTAGAAACAAAACCTTGATCTTTTGTCTCTAAAAAAACTATATTTCTACCCTTAACAAATGTTGAATCTAAACTGTCATAAACCATTGTTCTAGTATCAATTCCTGAATCATTAATTTCAGAAAAAAACTGACTTGCATCAGGGAATATTTTTTTAATTTTTTCACTAATAATTTTATTATAAGAATCTGAAATAATAAATTTCTTTGATGGAACTGTATCTCTCTTTATAAAAGATGTAATCTTATTAAATAATAACTCATCATTAGGAATTGTATGAATAATATTCTGATAATCTAATTTAGATTTACTTAAAGGCGCAGCAATTTTTAAATCAGAACTCAATGATTTTGAAACATAATTAAAAGCATTAGTCGTAAGAGGTCCAATTAATAAATCATATTTAGTAAAATCATTTTCCTTAATTAGTTCATGAATTATATTTTTATCTGCGCCAGTATCAAACACCGAAATATCCACATCAATTCCAAATTTTGAAAATGAATCAACTGCCATTTCAATTCCAAATAAAAAATCAAGCGAGATATTTAAAAGCTTGTCATTTTTTATAATTTCTTTTGACTGTTTTATAGAATCAAAATTTATGTTTTTAGTCCTAAATGGCAACATAATAGCAATTTTCTTTTTTTCATAACTAGTTATGTTTTCTATCAAAGAATCATAAATTATCTCATTTTCTATTTCACTTGTATCTTGAATTTCAGAAATTTCTAGATCTTCATTGTCTTTTTGACCATAACTAAATGATCTAGGAATTTTTAGCTTAGCACCTTTTTTTATTTCCGTATTTGGATTAAATTCTAAAATTATATTTACATCTAATTCATATATCATTGCAATTTTCTCTATATCCTGGTTTTTTCTAACCTTATGAATTATAAAGTCTGTTTGTGATTGAATTTGATTCACAAATATGAATGTAATTACAAAGAAAAATGTCCTTATGTTATATAAAATTTTTATTCCCATTCTATAGTTGCTGGTGGTTTAGAACTAATATCATAAACTACTCTATTTACTCCTTTAACTCTGTTAATAATCTTATTTGAAACTTCCTGAAGAAACTTATATGGTAAATCAACCCAATCAGCAGTCATTCCGTCAGTACTTTCAACAGCTCTTAAAACAACACATCTTTCATAAGTTCTCTCATCGCCCATTACCCCAACACTTTTAATTGGCAATAACATAGCTCCAGCTTGCCAAACTTTATCATATAACCCTTCATCCTTTAATGAATTGATAAAAATGCTATCAACCTCTTGTAATATTTTAACTTTTTCATAATTTATCTCACCTAAAATTCTGATTCCAAGACCAGGACCTGGAAAAGGATGTCTTCCCAATATTTCAGAATCAATTTTCAAAAAAGTTCCTACTCTACGTACTTCATCCTTAAAAAGTAATTTTAATGGCTCAACAACTTTTAATTTCATATAACTTGGAAGACCTCCAACATTATGATGACTTTTAATTGTAGCTGATGGACCTCCAGTTGCTGAAATACTTTCAATAACATCTGGATATATTGTTCCTTGAGCTAGCCATTTAACATCCTTGATTTTTTTTGATTCAGAATCAAATGCATCTATAAATACTTTTCCAATTGACTTTCTTTTTAATTCTGGATCAGTTACTCCTTTTAATTCTTTATAAAATTTTGATGAATAATCTACGCCTTTAACATTTAAATTCATGTCTTTATATTGATCTAGTACAGCCTCAAATTCATTTTTTCTTAATAACCCATTATTTACGAAAACACAATGCAAATTCTCACCAATAGCTTTGTTTAAAAGCACAGCAGCAACAGTTGAATCAACTCCTCCTGATAATCCTAATATAACCTTATCAGACTTAAGCTCAGATTTTAAAAAAGAAATCGTTTGATCTATAAATGAGTCAGGAGTCCAATCTTGCTTTAATTTTGAAATATTTAAAAGAAAATTTTCTAAAATCTTTTTACCATCCTTTGAATGATATACCTCTGGATGAAATTGAAGTCCGTAAATATCTTTCCCATTAATTCTAAATGCAGCATTTTGAACATCTGAAGTACTAGCAAGAAGTGTAGAATTATTTGGTAATTTTTTAATTGTATCTCCATGGCTCATCCAAACTTGGCTACCCTCAGAAATATCATCGAATATAGAACTCTTGTTAGAAATATAATCTAAATTGGCTCTACCATATTCTCTTATATTTGAGGCTAAGACTAACCCGCCCATTTCATTTGCTAATAACTGAGCACCATAGCAAACTGCAAGAACAGGCTTATTATTACAAATTTTATGAAGATCTATTCTAGGAGAATTATTATCTTTTACTGAATAAGGACTACCTGATAAAATAATTGCATTAAATTTTTTTAGGTCAGAGGGTATATTATTAAATGGGTGTATCTCAGAGTATATATTTAACTCCCTTACCCTTCTAGCAATAAGCTGAGTATATTGTGATCCAAAATCAATAATTAATACATTATTTCCCATGCGTAAAAATAGAAATAGATTTTATAATATAAAAAGAATAAAAATATAATATTTAGCTAATTTCAATAACTAAAAATTTATTATTTAAAGGCTTTATATCTTTCATTAATATATCTATAATTGAAGGACCATATTCACAGTAAAACTCAGAAAAATTTACAAACCTCTCTTGTAAAGTATTATTAGGAAATAGTTCATCCTTTAATTCATTAATTTTAATCAACTGCTCAGAAAATTTTTTCTTTTGTGCACTTAAAAGTCTTTTTTCTAAATTATTAAGACCATCGAGTTGTTTCTTCTGCTGCGCCTTGACTGCTCCTGTGAATGAATAATCTGTTTTAGAAGCAATTTGAAATAAATGATCAAACTGACTAGTTAAAGTACTTTTTAATTCAGAGAAGTCTATATTTAATTCTGAAAATTCTTTTGTTTTCTTAGTTAACAATTGATCTAAATCTAAAAATAATTCATCTACAGCTAGATTTAGTTTTTTTAACTTCTTGACTTGTTTAGAAGACATTAATAAAAGCGAGTTTCTATTTAATAAAATTGGAAAAGTAATTTTAGCCTTATCAAATACTTTTTTTAATTGAAGCCAATATGAAATTTCTGCTGGCCCTCCTATATAACATAAGTTTGGTAATAGAACTTCTTGATACATTGTTCTAAACAAAACATTTGGGGAAAATTTTTCAGGATTATTGTCAGCTAAATCTATAAGTTTTTTTTCTGTTAACTTTTTATTACTTCCCTCAATTATGAAATGATTATCTATTTTAATAATTCTATTTCTTTTATTCTTTTCGATGTAAAATAAATTAACATCTCTTGAGTGAGCTTGAATTTTATAACCAGCACTATCTAATTTACCGATAGTTGATAAGGATGATTTTTTTATTATGCTATTTTTAATTTCATTCTTTATAAATTCTTTAAAACACGATTTTAAGTCCTTATGATTTGCATCTATTATTATAAGATTGTTTTTTTTAAATAATAAGTGAACAAAATTTCTAGTCGCATCAGACAAGCAATTAGATGCTAAATAAGTTTCCTTAAATAAAGCTATTAATTCAGAGGCATTACTATTTTTTGGTAAAACTTTTTTTATTTCATCTATAATTTTGTTTAGTTCATTAGTTTTAAACCTGCCTACTACCCCACTTTGATCACTATCCCATTTAATTCTAGAATTTTTAAAATTAAAATGATTTATTTCTTGAAAATCATGATCTTCTGTTGCCATCCAATAAATAGGAATAAAATTATATTTTGAATATGTGTTGTTTAATTCATCACAAAGATTAATTGTTGTAATAATCTTATAAAGGAAATAGACTGGGCCCGTAAATAAATTTAGTTGATGTCCTGTTGTTACTGTAAAAGTGTTTTTTTTCTTAATCAATTCTAATATTGAATTAAATTCATTTGAACAACTAACATCTTTATATTGTTTTTTAATTATGTTATATAGTTTCTCTCTATTATTATTATTATAATTTACTTTTTTCTGTTCAATTTGCTTTTTAAAATTCTTAATTGATGGATATAAATTATAAAGCTCCTCTAATTCTGATTTATTATTAATATAATCACAAAAGAGTGAGCTAAAAAATGATGTTTCTTTATAGTTGATTTCTTTTACTAACATATATTAAAGTAAATATAATTAGTTTTCTTTATATATTTGTTTACTTGATCAAAACTAAAACAATTATGAAACTATTTATTAACTCTATAATTTTATTTCTATTTGTTAATTTTCAAATTTACTCTCAAGAAATTAAATCCCCAAGTGAATTTCTTGGATATGAAACAGGAACACAATTCTCTAGACATAGTCAGGTCTTAGACTATTTCGATTATATATCAAAGAAATTGCCTGAAAATGTAATAATGGAAAAATATGGAGAAACCTATGAAAGAAGGCCTTTATATTTGACTTATATATCATCAAAAGAGAATATAAAAAATATTGATAAAATAAGAGAAAATAATTTAATTAATGCTGGAGTTAAAACATTGGAGAATAAAAATGTTTTCTCTTATAAGGATATAGCAATTGTATGGTTAAGTTACAATGTCCATGGAAATGAATCATCATCAACTGAAGCATCCATGAAAACTCTTTATCTTCTTTTAACCAAAAACTCAAAGTTTCTTGAAAATACAATAGTTATTATTGATCCTTGCATTAATCCTGATGGAAGAGACAGATATGCAAACTGGTATAACCAAGTAGGTAATTTCCCTTATAATACAAATCCCAAATCTAGAGAACATGATGAACCATGGCCAGGAGGTAGAGCAAATCATTATCTATATGATTTGAATAGAGATTGGGCATGGATAACTCAAGTTGAATCAAAGGCAAGATTAAAAGCATATAACAAATGGTTACCTCATGTACATGTAGATTATCATGAGCAAGGAATTAATGAGCCATATTATTTTGCGCCAGCAGCAGAACCATATCATGAGATTATCACAAAATGGCAAAAAGATTTTCAAAAAGAAATTGGGAGAAATAATGCTAAATACTTTGACAAAAACGGATGGTTATATTTTACAAAAGAAATATTTGACCTTCTTTATCCAAGCTATGGAGATACTTATCCAACATATTTAGGCTCTATAGGAATGACATATGAAAAAGCTGGTGGTGGAGTTGCTGGATTAGGTATTTTAAATTCTGAAAACAAAATTTTAACTCTTGTAGACAGAGTTAATCATCATACAACATCTGGAATTTCAACTGTGGAAATTTCATCACTTAATGCAAAGGAGCTAAATGAGAATTTTAAAGATTTTTTTAAGATTAGATCAAACACAAACTATATTCTTAAGGGAAATACTGATAAATTACAAAAACTAAAGAGGCTATTAGATGCACATGAGATTCATTACTCAAATGCAGGAAATAATAAAATATATGCTTATAGTTATCAATCTAACAAAAATGAAAGTTTGCAAACATATCAATCAGACTTATTAATTTCCACAAATCAACCAAAAGGAAAATTAGTTGATGTTCTTTTTGAGCAAAATGCAAAACTTTCTGACTCTTTAACTTATGATATTACTTCATGGAGTTTGCCATATGCATATGGTCTAGATGCATATATGACAAACAAAAAAATATTAGGAGGCATAAATGAAGATGTAATATCCATACTAAATTCTTTTGATGAAAATGCAATAGCATATGGTCTAAAATGGGACCATATGAATGATGCAAAATTTCTTTCCAATATTTTAAAAAATAAAATAAAAGTTAGATACAATAAAACTGAATTTACAACTAATGGAATTAAATACAATCCCGGGTCTTTAGTAATATACAAAGGAGATCAAACCAATGAATCTATATTTAATAAAGTAGTTGAAATCGCGAATGATTACAATAGAAAACTAAATCCAATTTATACAGGGATGTCTGAAAAAGGACCTGACTTAGGTTCATCTTCAATAGAATTGATAAAAAATAAAAATATTGCAATTTTATCAGGTGATGGGTCTGGAGACAGGGTTTCATCTTTAAATTATGGAGCAATATGGTACTTCTTTGAACAAGAAATTAATTATCCTCTTACCCATATAAACATAGCTAAATTCAATAGAATAAATATTGAAGAATTTGATGTATTAATTATCCCTGATGGGTATTATTTTTCTTTAAAAAATGAAAAGAATATAGGAAAAATTAAATCATGGTTAAGAGATGGGGGGAAAATAATAGCATTTAGCAAAGCTCTTGACATATTTAGTAATAATGAGAGCTTTAAACTAAAATCTAAATCAAATAGTATGGAAGTAACTAAAGAAAATATGTATCTATGGGATGAAGGATATATTAGTTATAATGATCAAAGAAGAAATAGAATAAGTAATATGATTTCTGGTGCAATATTTGAAGTGGCATTGGATAATACGCATCCAATGGCATATGGATATCTAAATACCTATCACTCTCTTAAAATTGGATCAAGCTCATATGATTTACTTAAAAATGCTAATAATGTTGGAGTAATTAAAAATAGTAAACCAATTTCAGGTTTTGCAGGGAAAAACACTCTATCAAAACTTAATAATTCAATGATTTTTGGACATGAAAATTTTGGAAAAGGAAATATAATATATTTTGCGGATAATCCACTGTTTAGAAGCTTCTGGGAAAATGGAAAGTTATTTTTTGCTAACTCAATATTTTTTGTTGATTAAATAACTATTGAACTACTTCCGCATATAAATCAAAATCTGAAGCATCAATAATTTTAGCTTTAACAAACTCACCTACCTTCAAATAGTTTGTTCTTGCATCTATTAGCACCTCATTATCAACATCTGGAGAATCAAATTCAGTTCTGCCTAGATAATAATTTCCTGATTTTCTATCTATAATTACATTGAATTCTTTTCCAATTTTATCCCTATTTAATTTCCATGATATTTCTGACTGAATCTCCATAATTTCATTAGCACGTTTTCTTTTAATATCATCTGGCACATTATCAATTAAATTATAAGCATGAGTGTTTTCTTCATGTGAATATGTAAAACAACCTAATCTCTCAAACTGCATTTCTTTTACCCAATCTTTTAGTAGACTAAAATCTTCTTCAGTTTCACCAGGATAACCAACTATAAGAGTGGTTCTAATAGCAATTCCAGGAACTTTTGTTCTTATTTTATTAATTAGGGAGTTAGTTTTTTCTTTAGAACCACCTCTTCTCATACTTTTCAATATTTTTTCTGATATATGCTGTAGAGGTATGTCTAAATAGTTGCAAATTTTTTTTTCTTTTGCTATAATATCTAAAACATCTAAAGGAAACCCAGAGGGGAATGCATAATGCAATCTTATCCATTGAATTCCATCAACCTTAACTAAAGATTTTAAAAGCTCTGATAAATTTCTTTTTTTATATATATCCAAACCATAAAAAGTTAGATCTTGAGCAATTAAAATCAATTCTTGGACACCTTTTTGGGCTAGTTTTTTAGCTTCAATTATTATCTCATCAATAGATCTACTTTTATGTTTACCCCTCATTAATGGGATTGCACAAAAACTACAAGTTCTATCACATCCTTCTGAAATTTTTAGGTAAGCATAATTTTTTGGTGTAGTCGCTAATCTTTCTCCAACTAATTCATGGAGATAATCTGCTCCAAGCTCTTTAAGTAAATTAGGCATATCGGTAGTTCCAAAATACTGATCAACATCTGGTATTTCCTGGTAAAGATCAGACTTATATCTTTCACTTAAGCATCCTGTAACATAGACTTTGTCAACTTCTCCGTTTTTCTTCTTATTGACATAATCAAGTATGGTATTTATACTTTCTTCTTTGGCATTCTTAATAAATCCACAAGTATTAATTACTACTATATTACCTTCCTTTTCATGAACAACCTCTTTTTTATTGGCTTTCAGTTGACCCATTAAAACCTCACTGTCATAGACATTTTTACTACATCCTAGTGTAATAACATTTATAATATTTTTGTCAAGGGTTTTTGTTCTCAAAGAATTCTATTTAAAAAAAGAATCTACGAATTCAAACTTATTAAATACTTGTAGATCATCAACTCCTTCCCCAACACCAATATAATTTACAGGAATATTAAACTCATCACTAATTCCTATTACAACTCCACCTTTGGCGGTACCATCTAATTTTGTAATAGCAAGAGAAGTAACCTCAGTTGCTTTTGTAAACTCTTTTGCTTGCTGAAAAGCATTTTGACCAGTAGAGCCATCCAGAACAAGTAAAACTTCTTGAGGAGCCTTATCTACCACTTTTTGCATTACTCTTTTTATTTTACTTAATTCATTCATTAAATTAACCTTATTATGTAACCTTCCTGCAGTATCAATCAATACAACATCAGCATTATTTGATTTAGAATAACTAAGTGTGTCAAAAGCAACAGATGCAGGGTCACTTCCCATTTCTTGTTTAATTATAGGTATATCAATTTTTTCAGCCCATATATTTAACTGATCAATTGCAGCAGCTCTAAAAGTATCAGCTGCTCCAATCACAACATTTAAACCTTTCATTTTAAATTGATTTGCCAGTTTGCCTATTGTTGTAGTTTTTCCAACGCCATTAACCCCAACAACCATAATAACATAAGGAGTATCTGTTTTAGGGATAGAGAAGTCAATAGATTCTCCATTACTGTTTTCTGATAATAACTGAGCTATTTCTTCTTTTAAAATATTATTTAATTCTTTTGTATTACTGTATTTATCCTTTGCAACTCTATCTTCTATTCTTTCAATTATTTTTATGGTAGTATTAACTCCAACGTCGCTAGTAATTAATACTTCTTCAAGATCATCTAAAACACTAGCGTCAATTGTTGACTTTCCTGTAACCAGCTTATTTAATTTAGATAAAAAAGAAGTGTTACTCTTTTCTAATCCTTTATTTAGTGTTTCCTTCTTCTTAGTAGAAAAAATTCTTTTAAAAAACCCTTCTTTTTCCGGCTCAGGTTCTGGCTCTGGTTCTGGCTCTGGTTCTGGCTCTGGCTCTGGCTCGGTTCGGTCAGGTTCTGGTTCAGGTTCTGGCTCAGGTTCAGGCTCAGGTTCTGGCTCTGGTTCAGGTTCAGGTTCTGGCTCAGGTTCTGGCTCTGGTTGTGGCACTTCTAATTCATCTTCCTTTTTTAATTCTTCTTGATCTAATTCATCATCTTTAGATTTTTTTTTCCTTTTAAAAACTGAAAATAATTTCTTGAAAAATCCCATGTGTTTAAGGTGTTTTAGTTGTTGTTATACGTAAATATATAACAAATGCCGCTTTAGTTTAAAAAGCAATTATAAAAGATATGAGAAAAAATTGTTTATTTCTTGCCTAGAAAATCATTGACTTTTTCGGCAGGTAGAATTGATTCAACAAAAAGGTAGGCACCAGATTTAGGAGATTTAACCATTTTAATAGCTTTTGTAAGTCTTTTTGATCCAGTTTGTAATGTTGCTACTGCCTTTTTTGCCATGATTAGTATGATTTACTTAATTTCTTTATGCATTGTCATTTTTTTTAGAATTGGGTTAAATTTCTTTAATTCAATTCTATCAGGAGAATTCTTCTTATTTTTAGTAGTAATATATCTAGATGTTCCAGGCATACCGCTATCCTTATGCTCTGTACATTCTAAAATTACTTGAACTCTATTTCCTTTTTTTGCCATAATTAATAATTATTTAATAAAACCTTTAAGTTTAGCATTTTTTAAAGCTGCCTGAATACCAATTTTATTGATAGTTTTTAAAGCAGATGTTGAAATTTTTAAAGTAACCCATCTATCCTCTTCAGGAATATAAAAACGTTTTTTTATGAGATTTGCGTTAAATCTACGTTTAGTCCTATTAAGAGAATGGGAGACATTATTGCCCACCATGCTTTTTTTACCTGTAATCTGACAAATTTTAGACATAATATTAAACTTATTACAATAAATAAATTATCAGCCGCGAATTTACAATTTTTTTATAACTCACAAACTAAATTTATCAATTTTTTATATGGTATCGTTTAGTAATTCTAATGCTCTTAAGACTGCATTATTTATTATATTTTCTCTATCACCTTCAAAATCTAATTCATACGTTTTCAAATTCTTATCAGATGATACAGATACAAATACCTTACCTATTGCCGCATCTGATTCGCCTTTTTCAGGTCCTGCATTTCCAGTTGTAGCAATAGAATAATCAGAATTGTAAAGATTTTTAACAGAAATGGCCATCAATTCACAAACTTCTTTACTTACAACTGAGTATTTATTAATTATTTCAGGATCCAAACTAAGAATATTTATCTTAGATTCCGTTGAATAGCAAACAACTCCTCCTTGAAAAAAAACAGATGCTCCCTGTGTTGAAACAATTTTACTACATATTGATCCTCCTGTACAACTTTCTGCAACTGAAAGAGTTTTATTTAATCCTTTCAATTTAGATGCTATTAATTTTTCTAATGAAGTCATGTTTTATTTTACATTTATGGATAACAATTCGTTATCATTAATATAACCTTTTAAGTTATCATTTAAATTAACTTTTCCCACTCCAGATGGTGTTCCAGTAAAAATCACATCACCAATTTTTAATGTAAAAAATTTAGATATATATTCTATTAATTCATCTATTTTCCATAGCATCAAACTAGTATTTGAATTCTGAACAATTTCTTCATTTTTTGTCAATTTAAAATTTATGTCATCAACATTGTTAAAATCACTCTTTTTTATCCAATTACCTATAAGACATGAACCGTCAAAAGCTTTTGCCTTTTCCCATGGTAAGCCATTTTTCTTTAATTCTAACTGCAAATCTCTAGCTGTAAAATCTATACCTAGGCCAATCTCATCATAATATTTGTGACTAAATTTTCTTTGAATAAATTTACCTAGTCTATTAATTTTTATAATAACCTCTAATTCATAATGTATTTCATTAGAAAAGCTTGGTATAAAAAAAGGTTGTTTCTTGTTAATAATGGCTGTTTGAGGTTTTAGAAACAATACCGGTTCTTTAGGCTTATTATTATCTAACTCCTTTATATGATCAACATAATTTCTCCCAACACAGATAATTTTCATTAGTGTTAAATTTCTCTGTTAACATCCCAAGACTCCAAATAATCTTTAACTCCTTTTATAAACTGACTACCCAAAGCACCATTGACAACACGATGATCATAAGAGTGTGAAATAAACATTTTATGTCTAATGCCAATAAAATCACCTTGATCAGTTTCTATTACAGCAGGCACCTTTCTAATTGCTCCTAATGCAAGTATTCCTACCTGAGGTTGGTTTATAATTGGTGTTCCCATAATACTGCCGAAAACTCCAACATTAGTAACAGTGTAGGTTCCCCCATAAACATCATCAGGATTTAAATTATTCCCTCTGGCTTTTTTTGATAATTCATTAACAACTTTTGCCATACCTATTAAATTAAGCTGATCAGCCTTTTTTATAACTGGAACAATTAAATTCCCGTCTGATAATGCTGTTGCCATTCCAATATTAATATCCTTTTTAACAATAATTTTTTCACCATCAACAGACACATTTAACATAGGAAATAATCTTAAATTAACAGCAACAGCTTCAATAAATATTGGTGTAAAAGTCAATCTCTCTCCTTCTCTTTTTTGAAAACTATCCTTTACTCTATTTCTCCAATTCCAAACTTTAGTGACATCTACTTCAATAAAAGACTGAACATGAGCAGAAATTTTAATTGAATCTGACATATGTTTGGAAATAATCTTTCCCATTTTTGTCATTTCAATGATTTGATCATTTTCAATTTTATCAACATTTATTTCGGAACCTATGTGAATATCTGATATGTTTGGGTCAACCTGTTTTAGTCTAGATTTTAAATAATTTAAAATATCTGACTTAGTTATTCTGTTTTTTTTGCCAGTTCCTTTTATTGATTGTAATTCAAATTCTGATATATGTTCCTTTTTTATAATATTCTTAACCAATGGTGAATAAAATCTATTATCAGAACTTTCTTTCTTTATAATTGAAGCATCTTTTGTGAAAGTTTCCTCCTTTTTAATAGGAACTATATTTTCAGTAATAACTGGATTAACTTGAGTAATTGTATTGTCTTTTTGATTTACTTGTATTAACTCTTCAGAAGTTTGAATTTCTGCATCAGTTTCAATAATCGCTATTGTCTCACCTACTTTAATCACTTCATCAATCTTAAAACATTTTTCTACAAGAATTCCTTTATATTCAGACGGAACTTCAGAATCAACTTTATCAGTAGCAATTTCTACAACAGCCTCATCCATATCTATACTCTCACCTATATCTTTCAACCACGAAGTTAAGGTGGCTTCAGCCACACTTTCTCCCATCTTAGGCAATTTTAATTCAAACTTACTCACAGTAAAATATTATTGGTTAAAATGATCAACAAAATTAATGAAAAAACATGTAATAAATTACTTATTTAAATCAAATAAAATTACTTGACCATGTTCTCTAGAATTATCGCTTCCTATTACAAAGTTAGCTGTCTTTGGTATAATTTTAAATATAACAGAATTATTTTTTGAAAATTTTTCCATTGCATAAATAATCTTTTTATAACTAAGGCAATTTGAATCAAAAATAATTTCACAATTTTCTAACTTATCAGAAAGTTTTTGAATTGAATTAATTTGTTTAGAAACTCTATTTTTTAAGCCATCATAAATTATGTCTGAAATTAAATAACAATCTTTATTCTTTTTTCTAAACTTAAATCTAGAAGTGATTGTAAATGATTTAAAAAATATGATTAATTCAATTATGATATGAGACAATAACTTATTTAAAATATTATTAGCTATGTGACTTCTATAATAGATCCCCATTGCCCCATAAAAACTCTTATAATATTTATGGTTTTTATTAGTACTTTCTCCTTTATAGTGAATTATAGATAAATCTCCTAAATAATAATTTTTTAAACCTTGTTTAAGCACCTTATGTGAAAAATCAATATCTTCTCCAAACATGAAATATTTTTCGTCAAATCCATCTACTTTTTGAAAATTCTTTTTTTCCATAAACATTACAGCTCCACACAAAACATCTGTCACACCAATTTCATCTTTAGAAATATTGTCAAAATAATAATCATTTTTTAAACCAATGAATCGCTTAAGCACCATCATTGTATAAGGGCGATTTCTTTTGCTTTCTGGCAAGAACTTACCCCTACCATCAATCATTTTACATCCAACAATACCTATGCTACTTTTAGATTCTTTAAATTTTATTATTCTACTAAAAAAATCTTCTGGAACAACAGTATCAGGATTTAATAAACAAATATATTTTCCTTTAGCTTTTTTGACACCTAAATTATTTGCAGAAGAAAAACCTAGATTGACTTTATTTTTTATTAATAATACATATGGAAATAATGATTCAACCATGTTAATTGTGTCATCACTGGAATTATTATCAATTACAATTACTTCAGATTCTATTTTATTTGTTGATTCCTTAAGGCTTCTTAAACATAGCTCTAAGAAAAACCTAGAATCATAGCTAACTATAATGACTGATAAATCCAAAATCTAATTTTTTATTGAAGTTTCAAAAGGAATCCTATTGGTTATACTTCTAGCTAGTGTAATTTCATCTGTATATTCTAAATCATCCCCTATAGATATTCCCCTAGCAATTGTTGATGTAATAATATTATATTGTTTAATAAGCTTGTAGATATAAAAATTAGTAGTGTCTCCCTCCATTGTAGAGCTTAATGCAAAAATAATTTCATTAATCCCTCCCTTATCTATTTTTTCTATTAAACTAATTATATTTAATTCATTAGGGCCTATACCATCTAAAGGAGAAATTTTTCCGCCCAAAACATGATATAAACCTTTATAGGAACTAGTATTTTCAATTGCCATAACATCTCTTATATCCTCTACAATACATATAACAGATTTATCTCTATTAGGGTTGGAACAAATATCACATAAATCAGTATCACATATATTATGACAATTATTACAGAAACTTACATTTGATCGCATTTCAGAAATAGCCTTAGAAAGATCATTTGATTGATCACTAGGTTGCCTTAATAAAAATAAAACAAGTCTTAATGCAGTCCTTTTACCTATTCCAGGCAATTTTGATATTTCATTAACTGCAGTCTCAATTAGTTTTGATGAAAATTCCATTTAGCAAACTTACAAATTTTACAGATTGAAAATAAAACGTTTCTAACAAAGAATTATTTGGTAAATCCTACAAATAATATGTAATTTGAATAATTATATCATTTTATGAACGCAACTAATATTTTATTACTTATTCTTGGTTACTTCGTCCTGTTATTTGCAATATCATATGTAACAGGAAAAAATGATAGTAATTCTATTTTTTTTAATGCAGGAAAAAATGCTCCATGGTACATAGTTGCCTTTGGAATGGTAGGCGCATCTTTGTCAGGAGTTACATTTATATCAGTACCTGGATGGATAGAAAGTTCTCAATTCAGTTATTTGCAAGTTGTATTTGGTTATTTCTTTGGATATATAGTTGTTAGCCAGGTATTATTGCCAGTATATTACAAACTTAATTTAACTTCTATATATGAATACTTAAATTTTAGGTTTGGAACAGTAGCTCATAAAACTGGAGCTTTTTACTTTTTTATTTCCAGACTTTTAGGGGCTTCATTTCGGCTATTTCTAGTAGCAATTGTTTTACAACAATTTGTATTTGATCAATGGAATGTCCCATTTCCTGTAACAGTTACTATATCAATTATCTTGATTTGGATTTATACCTATAGAGGCGGGATAAAGACTATTGTTTGGACAGATACACTTCAAACATTTTTTATGATTCTAGCTGTATTTATTTCAATTTATGGAATCCTAAACAATCTAAACTGGACTTTCATTGATTTTCTAAAATCTGATGAGTTTAGCAACTATAATACTGTTTTTTTTACAGATAATATTTTAGAAAGGCATCACTTCTTGAAATCATTTATCGGAGGAATGTTTGTCACTATTTGCATGACTGGTTTAGATCAAGATATGATGCAAAAGAATCTAACTTGTAAATCATTAAAAGATGCTCAAAAAAATATGATTGTATTTAGTATTGTACTTGTAGTCGTTACTTACTTTTTTATGATTCTTGGTAGTCTTTTATACATATTTAAAAATAAAAATGACATATTAATGCCATTAATGGATGGTCAGCCAAAAACTGATTTACTATTTCCTGAAATTGCTTTAAATGGAGAATTAGGCATATTATTATCCGTGACTTTTATTCTTGGACTTATTGCTGCTGCTTATAGTAGTGCAGATAGCGCCTTAACTTCTCTAACTACTTCTTTTTGTATAGATTTTATTGATATAAAAACCAAAAATGTTG
Source organism: Flavobacteriales bacterium (assembly GCA_004213965.1). Taxonomy (GTDB): domain Bacteria; phylum Bacteroidota; class Bacteroidia; order Flavobacteriales; family Flavobacteriaceae. The sequence goes on along the minus strand of SGZI01000025.1, from coordinate 1,804 downwards.
CTATTCAAAAAAATATTAGAAAAAGAGTTCACGTACTTATGAGTCTAACACTAATTTTTATTATAATAATCTTTAAATATGTTCTCAGCAGTAATATAATTGATAGTCTACTTACTGTAGCATCCTATACATATGGTCCCTTACTAGGTCTATTTGCTTTTGGATTATATACTAAATTCAAATTAAAAGAAAGATATATTTATCTTATAGTAATTCTTGCTCCAATTCTAACGTATCTACTAAATATATCTCCTACTATATTTGCCTATTTTAGCGAGGAGGCTTCATTAGGATGTAAATTTAAAACATGGGCTTGTGCAGGTGCTTACGCAAAAGACAATCTTTATGTTTTTGGTTATGAATTATTACCCATTAATGGTCTTATAACATTTATAGGTCTTTATTTATCTAGAATTAAGTCTAATTAGTTATGTCACTTTGTCAGGATGTTGATTTTGGCATCTTTATTGAAAGTAAATTAACATTAATTAAAAATAGTAAAAAATGAAAAAAGGTAATATTAATGTTTCAGTTGAAAATATTTTTCCGCTAATCAAGAAATTTCTATATAGCGATCATGAAATTTTTCTTAGAGAACTTATTAGTAATGCAACAGACGCTACTATAAAATTAAAACATATAGCTAGTACTGGAAAAGAAAAAATAGAGCTAAATGATCCTAAAATTGAGATAAAAATTGATAAAAAAGGAAAGAAACTCCATATAATGGATGAAGGGATTGGTATGACTGCGGAAGAAGTTGAGAAGTATATTAATGAAGTTGCATTTTCCGGAGCTGAAGAATTTTTAGAAAAATATAAGGACTCAGCTAAAGATACTGGAATTATTGGACATTTTGGACTGGGATTTTATTCGGCATTCATGGTGTCTTCAAAAGTAGAGATAATTTCGAAATCTTATAAGAAGAAACCTGGAGCACATTGGACATGTGATGGGTCTCCAAATTATACTCTGGAAAAATCTGATAAAAAGACTAGAGGAACTGAGATAATATTACATATAGATAAAGATTCTAAAGAGTTTCTTGAAGAAAATAGAATAACTGAACTATTAACAAAGTATAATAAATTCATGCCTGTTCCAATTAAGTTTGGAACAAAAGAAGAAAATATTCCACTTCCAAAAGATGCTAAAGAAGATGAAAAGCCTAAAACGATAACTGTAGACAATATTATTAATAATCCTCAACCTGCTTGGACAAAACAACCCAAAGACTTAAAGGATGAAGATTATAAGGATTTTTATAGGGAATTGTATCCTATGCAATTTGAAGAACCATTATTTAATATTCATCTAAATGTAGACTATCCATTTAATCTAACTGGTATACTCTACTTCCCTAAAATCAGTAATGATTTAAATATGCAGAAAGACAAAATTCAACTTTATCAAAATCAAGTTTTTGTTACAGATAATGTTGAAGGTATTGTTCCTGAATTTTTGACTCTATTAAGAGGTGTTATTGATTCACCTGACATACCGCTAAATGTGTCCAGATCATATTTGCAAGCAGATGGTGCTGTCAAAAAAATATCAGCTTATATTACAAGAAAGGTTGCCGATAAATTAACCTCGTTATTTAAGAAGAATAGAGAAGATTATGAAAAAAAATGGAATGATATAAAAATTGTAATTGAATATGGAATGTTAAGTGAAGATAAATTCTTTGAAAAGTCTGAAAAATTTGCTCTTTATCCTTCAGTAGATGGAAAATTCTATACATATGAAGAATTATATAATAAAATTAAAGCAAAACAAACTGATAAAGATGATAAACTTATTA
>SGZI01000024.1 GCA_004213965.1 Flavobacteriales bacterium | reverse complement strand
TCATATTACAGATAAAAAAACTATAAAGTCATTAGCTAAAGCTTGCTTTAATCAAAACGCAGCTAAAACTGCAAATCAGCTAGTAGTTTTTGTTGTAAGACAAGATTTATGGAAGAAAAGAGCTCAATCAAATGTAGATTTTTTAAATTCTGTTTTTGATAAGCAGAATGCAAAGAATACTGAAAAAAGAAGAAGTGCTGCTTTAAAATATTATAAAGTTGCTATTCCAACAATGTATACAAGCTTCTTTGGTATACTAGGATTATTCAGATATATATTTTTTAATATAATAGGATTATTCAGGCCTATATTTAGACAAGTTAGGTATAGTGATATGAGAATTGTATCCCATAAGAGCACTGCTTTAGCTGCTCAAAATTTCATTTTAAGTATGGCTGAGATTGGCTATGATACTTGCGCAATGGAAGGTTCAGACACTACTAGGGTCAAAAAGATACTAAAACTTCCATCTTCTGTTGAAATAAATATGATAGTTGGTTGTGGAGTTAGACATGAAAAAGGAATCTATACTGAAAGATATAGAATTCCTTTTGATCAAGTTTATAAAGAAATATAACTATTTTCTTTAGTCAATTTTAATTCTATCATCTCTATTGGCTAATTCCCAAGCCGTGTGAAAAATCAATCTTGTTCTAAGTTCTAATAAATCATATTGAATTTTTTCTACTGTATCTGTAGGTTGGTGGTAATCTTCATGTGTTCCACTAAAATAAAATATTATAGGAACACCTTTTTTTGCAAAGTTATAATGATCTGATCTGTAGTAAAATCTATCAGGATGATCTTCAGCATTAAAAATATAATCTAGATCTATATCTAAATAGATATTATTTACTTCTTCATTAATATCATGTAACTCTTGACTTATTTTGTCACTTCCAATAATATATATGTATTCCCTATTTCTTTTTGGTCTTTGAGGGTCTGTTCTACCTATCATATCTACATTTAGGTTGGTCACAGTATTCTTTAGTGGCACTATTGGATTATCTGTATAATATTTTGACCCAATTAACCCCATCTCTTCTGCTGTTACATGTAAAAAAACAATTGATCGATTAGGTCCATGACCATTATTTGCAGCCTCTTTAAATGCTTCAGCTATTTCAAGTAGAGCTACAGTGCCTGATCCATCATCATCAGCACCATTAAATATTTCTCCATCTTCCATTCCAACATGATCAAGATGCGCAGATAATATAATATATTCATCTGGATGCTCATCACCTTTAATATATGCAACTACATTTTTAGGTTTTATATCTGACTTTCCCCACCATTTTTCAAATCTTTTTGGTGGAGGCACCACCTGAAAATAGTTATCCTCTTGTAAAGGGCTTATATTATTAGACACATAATGATCTTTTAAAAAATTAATAGCTAATTCTTGCCCCTTACTTGGAGTTCCTCTTCCTTCAAATTCATCAGACGCATATACATATAATTTCTCTTTAAGTTCTTCAGCTATTATTGTTTTAGCATATTTAACTGACTTTCTATCTTTTTTAATTTGACTAAATCCCTGAACTGTAAAAGAAATAAATAGTAAAAATGATAGTATGTATGTTATTTTTATAGTTTTCATAATTGTATTTAATTTTTAAGTAGCTAATTCTTTTATACTTGAAATAAAATGTTCTAAATCCTGTTCATTAGTATAAACATTTGGACTTATTCTACAGCCAACAACATTTTCGTGATTTATAGCCACGGTAAATATCTGATATTTATCTAAAAGAACTTTAGCTAGTTTTCCTGGGTCCATATTTTTTATTCCAACATTTGCAATTCCACAACTTTTATGTTTTTCAATTGGAGTATTTATGACAATATTTTTTACTTTTCTTAATCTATCTGACCAATATCTTTGAATATACCTAAGTCTATTTTCTTTACGATCCACACCAATCATCTCTTGATAGTCTAAAGCATTATCTATAGCAAGATCAGTATAAACGGGATGTGTTCCAATATGATTTAGTCTTAGTATATTATCTTCTTCATCAACATGACTAGCGAGTAGGGGATTGATTTTTGAAATTTTATTTTTCGAAACATATAAAATTCCAACACCCAATGGTGTGCTTAACCATTTATGCAAACTAGACCCATAATAATCACAGTTTAGTTCGCTAATATTTACTTTAAAATGCCCTACACAATGAGCTCCATCTACCATAACTTCAACTCCATATTTGTGAGCCATATCACATATTTTTCTAATAGGCAGGATATGTCCAGTAATATTTATCATATGGCAAACCATTATAAGTTTTGTTTTAGAAGTAATTTGATCTTCATATAATTTTACTATTTCTTCATCAGACTTTGGGTGATTAGGTACAGAAACAATTTTATTGACTACACCATATCTTTTTGAAACTAGCTTAAACATCTGCTGCATTGCACCATAGTCTTGTGTTGCATATATTGCTTCATCACCTTTTTTCCAAGGGAAACCTCCAACAATAAGATCAAGAGATTCAGTAGTATTCCTTGTAACTACAAGCTCTTCAGGACTGCAGCTTAGAAATTTAGCTAATCTAGTTTCTATTCTTCTATTATCCTTATCTCTATGATGCCTCATATAATAAGAGCCTTGAATATTTATTTTTTTTACGTGGGAAATAAAATTATTTAATGTAGGGTTTGGTGTTATACAATAGTAGCCATTTTCAAGATTTATATAGTCTTTCTTTAAAGTATAGTCTTCTCTAATTTTTTTCCAAAATTCTTTTTCTGAAAGATTGTTTCTCTCAGAATAATCTAAATGATTATAATTAAGATTTGAGTCAAAAGAAAAAAATGGAGCGCCAATAGCAGCAGTACCAAATGTTTTTAAAAAATCTCTTTTTTTCATAAAAATCTACTTAGAAAGATACGCTCTTTTTTATTAAATCTTCTCCTCTTTTAACAACTATTATTGTAGAATCACCGGAATCAAATTTAGACAATGCTTTCATATATCCCATCATGTCTTCAATAGAATATTCGCCCATTTTAATTACTATATCACCTTTAATCAATCCTGCTTTATCTGCTGGTCTACCTTCAGTAACACCATCTATTCTCATCCCACCTTTATTAAACATATAGTCTGGCATAACACCTAATGACACTTTAAACCTAGGAACTTCTTCAGTTTCATTTTTCGTTTTTCTAAAACTAAGTTTTCCATTATCATTAAGATCAGTAATGATTAAGTGGATATAATCAGAGATTTCTTTAATTCCTTCAAAATTTATTTTTTCAACATCATCACTTGGTTTATGATAATCAGAATGTTGTCCTGTGAAAAAATGTAAAACTGGAATATCATTTATATAAAATGATGTATGATCAGAAGGGCCAACTCCAGATTCATTTTCAATTAAATTAAATGACTCATTATTAGAATTTATGGTTTGTTTAAAAACAGGAGATGTGCCTACGCCATATACGGCAAGTGATTTATCTTCTTTTAATCTGCCAACCATATCTAGATTTATCATATAATTAATAGAGGAGAGGTCAATTGTAGAGTTCTTTACAAAATAATTTGAACCAAGAAGACCCATCTCTTCTCCAGAAAAAGCTATAAACAAGTAATTATTATTAAAATTAGTAGACTTCAGCTGACCTGCTAAATCCAGCATTAATGCTGTCCCACTTGCATTATCATCAGCTCCATTGTGTATTTCACTTCCAACGTGAAGCGATCCTTGTCCGCCATATCCAAGATGATCATAATGAGCACCAATAACTACAGTATATTCTGCATTATTATCAATAAAACCTATTACATTTTTAGAAGATATCATGCTATCTTTTTCTGTTTCATCAAATGAGACTTGTCCATGAGGATTTGAAGGTTTATTAAAACTAAAATTTTGAAAATACTTATTTGACCCTTTATCTTCTATTTTCAAGTTTTTAAATCTATTGGCTATATATTCTGCCGCAATTTGCTCACCTTTAGAACCTGTGCCTCTTCCTTCCAATTTATCATCTGACAAATAGTTTACATCATCATTAATTCTATTTACATATGAAATATTTTGTTCACATGAAATAATGGTAATAAAAAGAATAAATTTTGCTAGAAATTTCATATTAATGTAATTAAATTTGCACAAAAATATAAAACCCTTTAGTTAATGAGAAACCAATTATCAATTTTATTTTTAGTGTTGATTTATTCTTGTTTAGACACTGCGAATAACAATGAATTAATATATCAAGATGAGAAAAATTTTAGCTCTATAAGACAGGTTACGTATGGAGGAGATAATGCAGAAGCCTATTGGAGTTTTGATGACAAGAAATTAGTTTTTCAATCAAACTATAAAAACTGGGGGTTGGAATGTGATCAAATGTTTTTAATGGACAGTGAGGATACTTTTGAATCACATGTTCCAAAGATGGTTAGTACGGGCTACGGAAGAACTACATGTGCGTATTTTATGCCTGACAATGAGCATATACTCTATGGTTCAACTCATTTAAAGGATAATAAATGCCCTGAAGTTCCATTAAGAAGAGAAGGAAAATATGTTTGGCCTATATATGACTCTTTTGACATATTTGTTTCAGATTTAGAAGGAAACATAGTTAATCAATTAACAAAAGAAATAGGGTATGATGCAGAAGCTACGATTTCACCAAAAGGGGACAAAATAGTGTTTACTTCAACTAGGAGTGGTGATTTAGAATTATACACAATGAATCTTGACGGATCAGATGTTAAACAAATTACTGATGTTTTAGGTTATGATGGAGGTGCTTTTTTCTCACCGGATGGATCAAAAATTATATTTCGCGCTTCTAGACCTAAGACTAAAGATGAAATTGATGAATACAAATCTCTGTTTTCACAAGGGTTAGTGCAACCAACAAATATGGAATTATTTATATGTAATTCTGATGGAAGTGATTTAAGGCAATTAACATTTTTAGGAAACGCAAATTGGAGTCCATTTTTCCATCCATCTGGAGAAAAAATAATTTTTTCTTCAAATTTTGAATCTGAGAGAGGTTTCCCATTTAATTTATATATGATTGATATTGATGGAAAAAACTTAAAAAGAGTCACTCATAGCGACACCTTTGATGCTTTTCCAGTTTTTTCAAATGATGGTAAGAAATTAGCATTTTCTTCAAATAGAAATAATGGAGGTACAAGGGATACAAATTTGTTTATTGCCGAGTGGAAAGATTAATTTTTTAATTAATCATATTTTTTGAAGCAACGGTCCTAAAACCTAAATGTTCTAATGATGTATCTGGAGTTGCACTCATTTTAGCAGAAATTCTATAACTAATGCAGTATTCAATATTGCAAAGAAAGGATCCACCTTTTATAACTTTTTCTTGAGCATAAACATTGTTTGGATTAAAAGCATATTCTGCGCCTTTTGGGTTATGACATGCAGTGGGATTTACCAATAGTTCTTTATAATAATTAACATTATACCAATCTGAAGTCCACTCCCAAACATTTCCAGCCATCCCATATAGACCAAAATCATTTGCTGGAAATGATTTTGTTGGAGCTACGTTTTCAAAACCATCTGATTTAGTGTTTTTAAATGGAAAAGCACCTTCCCAAGTATTTGCATTATTTTTTAAAGAATCATGGCTGTTACCCCAAAAATATATTACATCTTCTTTATTTGCTCTTGCAGCATATTCCCATTCTGCTTCAGTGGGGAGTCTTCTGTTTGCCCAATCGCAATATGCTAGTGCATCTTTGTAGGATATTTGTACTACAGGGTAATTATCTTTATTCTCTATAGAGTTATTTCCTTTTGGATTTTTCCAATTTGAACCAACTTTCCATTTCCACCACTGAGATACATCTGAAAAATCTGTTATAGGTTGAGGGGTTTTACTAAAAATTAATGAACCTGCTCTTAGAAGAGAGTCATGAAGTTTTTGTGTGCCTGGAGGTAATTGCATTGCCAAATCTTCCCAATCTATATCTCTTTCAGCTGTTGTTTTATAACCAGTTTCCGAAACAAAATCTCTAAACTGTTTGTTTGTTACAGGGGTTGCATCCATATAAAAGCCATCCAAATGTACTTGATGCCTTGGTTTTTCATGAAGCATTGCAAGAGTATCACTTTCTAGTGCACCTTGATAAAAAGACCCCGCAGGGATCCATACCATACCAGCAGGTTCTTGTGTTAAATTTTCTGTACAATTAAAAAGTAAAGCAAATAATATAAAATGACAATATTTCATTCATTTACAGTTTTCTTATTTTTCTCTCCCATTTCCATGCCGATGTAATGGCATCATCTATAGAATATTTTGGACTCCAGTTAAGTTTTTTTATTGCTTTAGAGTTATCTGCATATGCACTTTCAATATCACCATTTCTTCTATTTCCAATTACATAATTTATTTTTACTTCAGTAGATTTCATAAATGAATGAATAACTTCCAACACGCTAGTTCCTTTTCCTGTACCAATGTTATATACATCATAGTTAGATTCATTTTTGCTTTGAATTAGGTTTTCAATCGCTGCAATATGTGCTTTTGCAAGATCTACTACATGAATATAATCTCTAATACACGTACCATCAGGTGTGTTATAATCATCTCCAAATACTGTGATTTTTTCATGAATCCCAGCTGCTGTCTGGGTTATAAAAGGGATAAGGTTTTGAGGCACACCTATAGGAAGTTCCCCGATGCTAGATGATTGATGCGCTCCAATTGGATTAAAATATCTTAAGGAAATAATATTCAGATTAGAATTAATTTTAGAATAGTCAAATAAAATCTCTTCACTAATTTGCTTAGTATTTCCGTAAGGAGATTCAGCTTTTTTTATAGTTTCTTCTTCTGTAATAGGAAGATTTTCTGCCTGTCCATATACAGTGCAAGAAGAACTAAAAATTAAGTTAAAGGAATGATTGAGTTTGTCAATTTCTTGTAGAATATATATTAAGCTAGATAAATTATTCTCATAATATTTAAGTGGATTTTCTACACTTTCTCCAACTGCTTTATAGGCAGCAAAATGTATTAACCCAATGGCATCGTTATGTCTTTTAAACAAAGACTTGACATCGTCTTTGTTTTTTAAATCAAGCTTTTCAAAAAGTGGCTTTGACTTTGAAATTTTATTTATTCCATCCAACACATCAATTGTGCTGTTGGATAAATCATCTACAATAACTACTGCAAATTTTTCAGATAATTCCACAGCAGTATGTGAGCCAATATATCCTAAACCTCCAGTAACTATAATTTTATTTTTCTTCATTTTATAAAATCTACATCAATGAAATATACAAAAATTTAAATCACAAAAAATTAATTAATTCTCTATTTATTTTAGAATGATTTTATTTTAGTCAGAAATACCATTTTTCTTTGTAATTATTTTGATAATATCAAGGTTTTGTGTTAAATTGCTCTTTCCTCTAATTTTCAGACAGCTATGCTTGCATAGTAGATTTGTATTCTTTTAACACACAAATAGAGGATAAATAATACTAATTAAATAATAAATAATATGAAAAAACTTTACTCTGTTTTATTTTTATTATTACCCTTATTTATTTTCAGTCAAACAACAGATTTGATGATTACGAAATATGGTGAAGGTACTAGTAATAATAAATTTATTGAAATATACAATGGTACAGGAGCAGATGTTGACTTATCAAACTACTCTTTATCATCCTGTTCAAATGGCTGTAACACAGCAGATGAATGGGATTACCCAGATAATGTAACATTTCCGGCTGGGACAATTATTGCCAATGGAGATGTGTATGTTGTAACGCATGGGTCTGCAGATGCTAGTATAGCATCAGATCAAACTTTTACCTATTTAAGTAATGGTGATGATGCATTTGCCTTAACTCTTTCTGGAGCAACGGCAGATTCATATACTATTATTGATATTCTAGGTGATATGCAAGGAGATCCAGGTTCTGGATGGGATGTCGCTGGCGTAAGTAATGGAACAAAAGAACATACATTAACTAGAAAAACTTCAGTTTGTAGTCCAAATCCTACTCCGTTAGGATCATTTGGAACAGATGCAGACGACTCAGAATGGGTTGTTGGCGATCAAAATTCCGGATGGGATACAGTTGGTAGCTATACAACAGCATGTGTTTCTTCAACAGCTGAATCATTACCATGGTCTGATAGTTTTGAAAATGGTTTAAGTTCATGGACAAACACTTCATCAACCCCTTGGGCTGTTGATGCTGGAGATGATTATGGACCTGGTTCTGTTACTGATGGAACTTCAGCTATTTTCTTTAATGACTACGATTTTTCTTCTGGAACTACAGGAGATATTGTTTCTCCTGAATTAGATTTAACTGGCGCTACTGCTCCTCAATTAACTTTTGATTATTGGGATAGTGGTGGTAGTGATAATGTTGAGGTATTAGTTAACGGAGCTGTTGTCTATACTACGGCTAATAGTGTTAACCCTTGGGAAACAATTACTGTAGATTTAACTTCTTATGTAGGAGCTAATGCTACAGTTGGTTTTAGAGGCACGAGTGTATGGGGAACTAGTAATCCTCACGTGGATAATGTAATGGTTGCAGAAGCACCAACAGCTGCAAGTGCAGATTGGGATGTTTCAGCTACTAATTTCTCAGACTCAGCGACTGTTTCTGTAACTACAGATAACTTTACAGTTACTGATGATGGTAGTGGTGATGGTCACTGGCATTATGCTTTAGATGGAGGTAGTACAGTAATGGTTTATGACACAAATGATGTTGTATTAACAGGTTTATCTTCTGGTGATCACACACTGGTTGCATGGCTTGTAGATAATGCTCATGCTGATTTAGACCCTGCTGTAACTGAGACGATTACATGGACACAAACTAATGCACCAGGATGTGGTGAGAGTTTAAGTTATGACTATGGTACTGGATCAAGTGGTGGTTATAATTTTGACGGAAACTTTACAGGACCTGATGCTGCTGACTTGTTATTTACATCCACTGTTGTTACTGCAGGTGATGAGATTACAGTTACACTTGGTGGTACTACTGAAAGTGGTTATGACTGGGTATATGTAACAGATGGAGCAGGAAATGTCCTTCAAACACCAATTTCTGGTACAATGGGTGATGTTGCTGTTACATCTACTGATGGAACAGTTAATGTATACTTAGCTTCTGATAGCTCAGTTACTTCTGGACCAGTTACTTTTACAGTAACATGTCAAACACCAGCAGGAGATCCTAATACTATTTTAGCTGATCCTACTAACACATGGAATGGATACATGAATGTATTTGATCTTACAGGTGGTGCTCAAGGAGGTTATCAATTTGGTCAATCATGGGGTGTAGCTGATCTTGCAACAACTCTTAATGCTGATGCAGATTATATGACAATCACTTTAGAACCAAATTATAATGCATATAATGCTGATGATGCATATTGGTCAGATGGTTCAGGTGGTGGAAATAAATGGATGGAAGCTAATACATTTGTAGAATCATCTACTGAATGGAATAATGCTGATTTAACATTCACAGGTTATGTATATCAACATACATTAGCTGCTGATTGGACAGCAAGTTTCTTTGTTAAAGCACTTGATCCTAATAACGGATATGCTGATGCTTTAGGTGGAGCTTATTTGACTGCACTACCTACTGATGGTCAATTCACTGTAACTGTGCCGTATAACGAATTATCAGCAGGCCTGATTGTTCAAGCTGGATTTGCAGTTACTGGACCTAATGCTAACCCTGAAAATCAAACTGCTAATGGTAGAGTGATAGTTGGAGGTGATGCTGATGCTCCTATGTCAATAAATGACCCGGAAGATGTTCTTAATTTAAGAATCTATCCAAATCCAGTTAATGATGGTTATGTTAATATCCTTTCACCAGTTAATGGTATTAAATATGTAGAAGTATTTGATATTAATGGTAGAAAAGTTATTGATACTGCTATCAATAATAACACGTTAGATGTTAGTTCAATCAATAGTGGATTCTATATGATTAAAGTAACAATTGATGGACAGACTAAGATTTCTAAACTAGTTGTTAGATAATCTTAATAGTTATTCAACTAACTATGAAAAAAGCACTCAAATTTTTGGGTGCTTTTTTTTTGTGGTATAAATTAGACAGGTATTGATTTAAAGCAGGGTATAGTAAAAAAATTAATTTACTCTTCCAGGTTCTCTTGTATTTTTTCCTTTTCTTCCTGTTGCATTATCACCCATGTCATCTCTAGCTGTTTCTGCTAGATCCATTAATGATTGAGCGATTTTTGGGTATTTCTCGATTACATTATATCTTTCACCAGGATCTCTTCTTAGATTATATAAAGAATAATCTAATGTTATCCTTGAGTATTTTCCGCCATGACCATCCATTCCAGGCATTACATTTTCGTAAGATCTAGATTCATGAGGTAAAATCAATTTCCAGTGATCTTTTCTTACAGCCTCTAGTCTATTAGTTTTATAGTAATAAAAAAAATGATCTCTAGGAGTTGTTTTCTTACCCTTTAAAAGATCTAGAATACTAACTCCATCGATAATATGTTCTGGTAATTTACCTTTTACAATTTCTGTAATAGTTGGGAATATATCAATTGAAGCAGTAAGGCTATTAGATATTGTAGATTTTTTTATAACTCTTGGCCAGGATATTACAGTTGGAACCCTCTGTCCACCTTCAAAAACAGTTCCTTTTCCTTCTCTTAAACCAGCGGTATTTCCAGCATGATTTCCAAAGTTCAGCCACGGACCATTATCACTTGTAAAAATAATCATAGTATTTTCAAGTATATTATTTTCTTCAAGAGCTTTAATAATTTCTCCTAAAGACCAATCAAGCTCCATAATTACATCGCCATATAAACCTTGACTACTTTTACCTTTAAATTTTTTGGATGCTGCAATTGGGACATGCGGCATAGAATGAGGAACATAAAGAAAAAATGGACTCTCTGCATTCTTATTAATAAAGTCAACAGACTTTTTAGTATATGCTGTGGTGAGCTCAGCTTGATCATCGAGTGTTCTTACCTCAGCAACCTTATTAAAATTTTCAATTATAGGAAGTTGTGGATAGTTTTTCTTTCTCCAATCATTATCATTTTCAATCTGGTTTCCATCAAAATCTACCGGCCACATATCATTTGAATAAGGTATTCCATAATAATAATCAAATCCATGATTAAGTGGTAGAAATTTTTTCTGATGACCTAAATGCCATTTCCCTATAACAGCTGTTTTGTAATTTTTTTCTTTTAATACTTCTGCAATAGTTTTTTCTGAGGTATTCAAACCAACTTCTGATTTTGGGAATAATGCTCCATGAATACCAATTCTATTAGGATATGTTCCTGTCAATAACCCTGCTCTTGAAGCGCTGCATACAGCTTGAGCTGAATAGAAATTTGTAAATAACATTCCATCATCTGCTAGTCTATTAATATTAGGAGTAGTATAGTTAATTGCTCCAAAGCTTTCAATATCACCATAACCCATATCGTCTAATAGTATAATTACAATATTAGGATCAGAATTTTCATCAACCTTACTGTTTGAGCAATTAAAAATCAATAATATTGAGGTAATAAAAAATGTGTTTATATAATTAATTTTCATTCTCATTAATATGCGATTTTACCAGAAAAATGCGTATAAAAAAGCTGTAATTATACATACGGTGAAAGCAGGAATATTAAAATCCGGACTGGTTTTAAATAAACCTTTTGTCAGCTGTATCGCTTTAGGATCTTCATCTTGAGATGTTAAATTACTTAATAAATAAATTATACCAATTGTCGCCAGACATGTCCACATCATTTGATTCATAAATGGCTCATTAATAAACAATGGACTATCAATCCATCCTTTGGGGCCTACCTTGAAGTACATAGCAATTGGTATGGATGATACAACACCCCAAATTGCAGCATTATTTGTTGTTTTCTTATAGAATAACCCCATTACAAACACAGCTAATATACCAGGACTAACAACACCTGTGTATTCCTGAATAAATTGAAAAACTTCTCCTAAACTTCCAAGCTGAGGAGCAATAACCATAGCTATTAATAATGAAACCATAACAGTAATTCTCCCAACTCTTACTGTAGTTTTATCATCTGCGTCCTTATTAATAAATGACTTATAAATATCCATTGTGAAAATAGTTGAAGTTGAATTAAGCATTGAAGCTAATGAGGAGACTATTGCAGCAGCAAGAGCAGCAAGAATAAGACCTAAAAATCCAGAAGGAATAAAGTTTTTTATTAACCATGGAGCAGCATTGTCATTAGCTATCATACCATTTACACCTATAAAGCTCTGATCAATTGTTTCAGGATCAAATACTCCCGAATCCATATTCATTACATACGCAACTATTCCAGGAACCACTACAATTATTGGCATCAATAGCTTAAGAAAAGCAGCAAAAGCAATACCTTTTTGTCCTTCTCTAAGATTTTTTGCAGCTAAAGTTCTTTGGATAATGTATTGATTAAATCCCCAATAGTAAAGGTTAGCAACCCACATCCCTCCAACTAGCACTGCAATACCTGGAAGATTTTCCCAAGTATCCTGTCCATTAGTATTAATAATTTCTCCTTTGGAAATTATCATAGAAAACCTCTCTGGCACAGTATTGTATACATATGCCATACCGTCAATAAAACTACCTGATTCTGTAACATTGGATAATGCAAAATAAGTCATCATTAACCCTCCAAAAATTAAAAGAATAACCTGAATCACATCAGTCCATGCTACTGCCGCAAGACCACCCCAAAGAGAATATGCTGCAGCAAATAAACCAAGACCAATAATGCTTCCAAAAAGCAAACTTCCATCACCAGTTCCAATAACAATATCTAATGCTTTAGCTCCTAAAAATAATACAGTTGTTAGATTTACAAACACAAATAATCCAATCCAAAAAACTGCTAGAATTGTTTTTAAATTGGTGCTAAATCTTTTCTCTATAAATTCTGGGATGGTATAGAGACCTTTTTCAATAAATATTGGTAAAAAATATTTTCCAACTACAAGAAGTGTTATTGCTGCCATCCATTCATAGGATGCTATAGCAAGTCCAGCCGCAAATCCAGAACCATTCATTGCAACAAATTGCTCAGCTGAGATATTTGCAGCTATTAATGATGCACCAATAGCCCACCATGGAAGGGATTTACTTGCTAAAAAGTAATCTTCAGCGCTTTTCTGTTTTCCATCTTTACTTCTAGAAACCCATAGTCCAATAGCTAATATTACAATAGCATAGCTTACAAAGACAAAATAATCCCAAAATTCAAAACCTGTATTCATATTAATAACATTTAATTATTCTACAATTCTAAGATCTTTGCTAAAAACATAGTAATCTCTATCAATCTTAATAAATTCTTCTTTTATAGTCGTTTCCTTCCATGTATTTTCTGGATATATCAATTGCTTTACATCATCTATAGTAACCTCAATTGGCATGTTAAATCCATCAATTGTATTTCCCCAGCGATATTTTAAAGCTCCCTCATTTATAGTATATTCTAGGACAGGGATTCTATAATCTCTTAAATATTGGTCAAACACATAGCTTAGATCAAAACCTATGTTTTCTGAAATATAATTCTCAATTTGTTTTGAGGTAACAGTTTGATGATAAAATTCTTTATTTAACCCTCTTAATATTTTTCTCCATACTTGATCATCTTTTGCAATTTGCCTTAATGTATGGAGCAAGTTAGCCCCCTTAGAGTACATATCACCTGAACCTTCTCTATTTACATTATAGGGTCCAATAATAGGTTTTCTATTCCCAATTCCTCTTCTAGACCCAATTACATAATCTGCTGAAGCTTCCTTTCCAAAATGATAATCAACATATAGGTTTTCAGAATAACACGTAAATCCTTCATGAACCCACATGTCTGCTATATCTTTATAGGTAATGTTATTTGCAAACCACTCATGACCTGATTCATGAATAATTATATAATCAAATTTTAGTCCCCAGCCTGTACGTGACAAATCTCTTCCTAAGTATCCTTGCATGTATTTATTTCCATAGGTAATAGAGCTTTGGTGTTCCATTCCTAAATAAGGAACTTCCACAAGTTTAAAACTGTCTTCATAGAAGGGGTAAGGCCCAAACCAATGTTCAAAAGCATCTAACATCATAGGAACTTGTTTAAATTGTTCCTTTGCTTTTTCTAAATTATCTCTAAGAACATAATAGTCTATATCAAGAATTCCTTTTTCTCCATCATATTTTTCCGAAAAATTAACATAATCACCAATATTAATATTTACGCCATAATTATTTATTGGATTACTAACAAACCACTCATATGTTTTAGTGTTGTCATCTTTTTCAATTATATTTCTGAGTCTGCCATTAGATACATTTACTAGATGCTTAGGGACATTTACACTCATAAGCATACTATCAACTTCATCATACATATGATCCTTGTTTGGCCACCAAACGCTTGCTCCAAGTCCTTGACAGGATGTAGCAATAAAATCTATTCCATTTTCATCCTTTTCCCAGGATAATCCACCATCCCAAGGAGCTCTAATAGCAACTTTTGGATTTCCTTCATACTCTATATTGATGTAATTAATTTTTCCAGGTTTTTGTTTTCTTTTTAGTTTGATGAAATAAGCATTTCCTTCTCTAGAAAAATCTAATGATTTATTGTTTTGTTTAACAGAAGTAATATGCATAGGTTCTTGCAAGTCAATTTGCATTAGGTTATGTGATTTCAGAACTTTATAACCAACCGTATTACTTCCTTTAATTGATTTATTTTCAGGATCAACTTTAATGTCTAAATGATAGTAATTTAAATCCCACCATGATCTTTCAGCGGTAATCATTCCTCTTAAAGAGTCTTGTCTTGTAAAATCATTTTTTTCTTGAAAAATACCTTGTGCAGTTAACGGAATAGAAAGAATAAATAATAAAAAATTTAATACTATAAAAGATCTTGACATGTCAGTCTTATTTGATTTTAATTAAATTTGCAATTGCAACTCAATTTAGCAAAATAATCTAAATGAACAATAACATAATAATATTAATCATCTTATCATTTTTTTTCAGTTGTAATCAAAGTGGAGTAATTCTAGATGTGAATAATGCAGGACTAATGCTCCCAGATGGTTTTGGTGCATTAGTAGTATCTGATGGTGTGGGAGAGAGTAGGCATTTAGCAGTGAATACAAATGGTGATATATATGTTAAGTTAAGGACAGACACAGGAAAGAACGGAAATGTAGCCTTAAGAGATGTTGATGGGGATGGAAAGGCAGATATAGTCAAGAGATTTGGAGATTATCCAAATGATGGAAGATTTGCAACAGAAATGAAAATACATAATGGATACCTGTATTTTAGCTCTGAGCTTGTTGTTTATAGGCAAAAATTAGACAAATCTAAACTTATCCCTGATGATAAACCGCAAGTATTAGTGATCGATCCTTATCCAATTAGATGGCACAATGCTAAATCATTAGCTTTTGATGGAAAAGGTAATATGTATGTTACTTTTAGTGCTTATACAAATTCATGTGAAGACTTGTCTAGGGGGTATGATGATCCTATGGCTACAGTTCTAGGTAAGGATCCATGTGATGAATTAGAATATCTAGGTGCTATATGGAAATTTGATGAAAATAAACCTAATCAAAGGTTGGTGGATGGAATCAAGTACGCAACAGGAGTTCGAAGTGTTGTTGGGATAACATGGAACAATAAGGATGACAAGTTATATGCTGTTAATCATGGAAGAGATTACTTATATAATCACGCTCCAAAGCATTATTCACAGTGGGATAATTCTGTTTTGCCAGCTGATGAATTTATGCTTATTGAAGAAGGTGATGATTTTGGTTGGCCATACACTTACTATGATCATTTTAAGAAAAAACGAATATTAGCCCCTGAATATGGCGGTGATGGTGAAAAAGAAGCATTAGGGTATAAAGATCCAATTTTTGGATTGCCGGCACATTGGGCGCCAAATGACTTGTTATTTTATACTGGCGATCAATTTCCTGAGCGCTATAAAAATGGTGCTTTTATTGCTTTTCATGGATCTACCAATAGAACTCCTTATTCACAAGCTGGTTACATAGTAGGTTTTATTCCTTTTAAGGATGGAGTTCCAGCTGGAACATTGGAAATATTTGCTGATGGGTTTGCTGGAGTAGATGTGATTAAAGAAATGAAAGATGCTAAATATAGGCCGATGGGTTTGGCTCAAGGTCCTGATGGGTCATTATATATATCTGAGTCAAAAAAAGGAAAAATATGGAGAGTGCTTTTTCAGGGATCTAAAGAAGACTTTGGTTTAGAACAGTTAAAAAAGATGGAGAGAAGAAAGCTCGCGAGTTATCTAAAAAAACCTATTGAAAACTTAGATATTGTAAATTAAAATTACACCTACATTATTGTTCATTTTGAGTTTTTTATAAAAAATAATTTATTTTTCATAAATTGTTGTTCCTAAAATTTAACACACTAAACCATGAGAAACTATTCATTAATATTAGCTATAATTCTATTTTTATTTTCAAACTTTTCATATGCTCAAAAACAAAAGAAAGATAAAACTCAACCGCTTGACGAAATAAGTATAAGTGGCTTAAAATGGAGATCTGTTGGGCCAGCGCTTACTTCAGGTAGAATATCTGATATAGCTGTAAACCCTGACAATCAATTTGAATATTATGTTGCGGTGTCATCTGGAGGAGTCTGGAAGACTACAAATGCAGGTTTAGAGTATAAGCCAGTTTTTGATGGTGAAGGATCTTATTCAATAGGTTGTGTAACTATTGACCCTAATAATTCTAATGTTGTATGGGTAGGATCTGGAGAGAATAATAATCAAAGATCTGTGGCTTATGGAGATGGAGTTTATAAATCTAATGATGGCGGAAAATCATGGAAGAATATGGGTTTAAAGAATTCAGAACACATTGGAAAAATAATTGTTCATCCTAATAATTCTGATGTAGTTTATGTCGCTGCTATTGGTCCTTTATGGAACAAAGGAGGTGATAGAGGTTTATATATGACTAAAAATGGTGGTAAAACATGGAGTAATATCTTATCTGTAGATGAACATACAGGAGTGAATGATATCGTAATGGATCCTAGAAATCCAGATGTAATTTATGCTTCAACTCACCAAAGAAGAAGACATGTATATACTTATGTTGGAGGTGGTCCAGGATCAGGTTTATATAAAACTACAGATGGAGGTTCATCATGGAATAAAATAAATAAAGGTCTTCCTAAGGTAGAATTAGGAAGAATTGGTTTAGCAATATCTCCAGCTGATCCAGAAGTAATCTATGCAATAGTTGAGGCTTCAGAAAGAAAGGGAGGTTTTTATAAATCAACTAATAGAGGAGCTAGCTGGGAAAAACAAAGTAGTAGAGTTACAAGTGGAAATTATTATCAAGAAATAATTGCAGATCCAGTTGATGTAAACACTGTTTATTCAATGGATACTTGGATGCATGTCACTCATGATGGTGGAAAGACATTTAAAAATGTAGGTGAGGATTTCAAACATGTTGATAATCACTCAATGTGGATAAACCCAAATAACAATAACCATTGGCTTGTTGGTTGTGATGGAGGAATATATGAAACATTTGATGCAGCTAATAATTGGGATTTTAAAGAAAACCTACCTGTTACACAGTTTTATAAGGTAGCAGTAGATAATGATGCTCCTTTTTATAATATATATGGAGGAACACAGGATAATTTTAGTCTTGGAGGACCTTCAAGAGTTAATACTGGTCATGGAATAACAAATCAAGACTGGTTTATAACTCATGGTGGTGATGGTTTTGAGTCACAAGTAGACCCTGAAAATCCTAACATAGTATATGCACAATCTCAATACGGATGGCTT
>SGZI01000023.1 GCA_004213965.1 Flavobacteriales bacterium | reverse complement strand
GTGTACAAACAAAAAGTGTACACAAATTGAACACAAAAAAAAAGTAGTTAAAAACGTATGAAATATATATAAAAATGAGAATTAACAGGTTATAGAGTAGTAAAACATATATCAAATATGTATCAACTTACTTACCAATACAGAATTTAGAAAATATATTACCAAGAACTTCATCATTTGTAACTTCTCCGGTTAATTCACCTAGATGTTGAAGTGCTTGACGAATATCAATAGATAATAAATCTCCCGAAATTTTATTATCGATTCCTTTTAACACATTTTCAATCTCAATAGATGTTTTACATAACAAATCATAATGTCTAGAATTAGTTACAATAGATGAGCTTGTATTAAGTTCATTTAAATCTACACATGATGAAATATGTTTTTTTAACTTATCTATATTAGTGCCATCTTTTGCGCTTATACAGCAAAGTGAAAAGTCACTGAAATTAGATTCAACTAATTTACTGTCTGCAATATCAATTTTATTAGCAACTAGGAGCAGTTTTTTATCTGGAAAATCGTTTCTTATTTTATTCACAATCTCTTTAGATGCTTCTATTTTATCGCTATTTATATCTGAGCAATCAAGCATATAAAGTATGATGGTAGAGTTTTCAATCTTTTCAAACGTCTTACTTATTCCAATACTTTCGATTTCATCTTTTGTAGTTCTTATTCCTGCTGTATCAATAAACCTATAATTAATACCATTTAATATTAGCTCATCTTCAACTGTATCTCTAGTTGTTCCTGGTATATCACTAACAATTGCCCTATCGTCATTAAGAATTGCATTTAACAATGTTGATTTTCCGGTATTTGGCTCTCCTGCTATTACTATTGGTATTCCATTCTTTATTACATTCCCTGTAGCAAATGAATCAATCAATATTGAAATTGTATTTTTTATTTTATGAATTAATTTTGTTAAATCCTTAAGATTTGCGAATTCTACATCTTCTTCAGTAAAATCTAATTCTAATTCAATCAAAGAAGCAAAATCTAAAAGCTGTTGTCTTAGCTCTTTAATATCACTCTTAAAACCTCCTCTCATTTGATCTAAGGCTATCTTGTGAGAAGCAGAGCTCTTACTTGATATTAAATCAGCAACAGCCTCAGCCTGGCTTAAATCCATTTTTCCATTTAAAAAAGCTCTTAAAGTAAACTCCCCTGCCTTTGCGGCTCTACATCCATTATCTATAAATAGCTTAATTATTTCCTTTTGTACATAACTACTTCCATGACATGAGATTTCTACCACATTTTCACCCGTATATGATTTTGGAGAAACAAATAATGAAACCAATACTTCATCTATTACTCTAGAACCATCTACTACATCCCCTAAGGTTATAGTATGTGATTTTTTTTCTAGAAGATTCGAGCCATCTTTAGATTTAAACAGCGAGTCTGTTATCTCTATAGTTTTTGGCCCTGAGACTCTAATTATAGAAATAGCACCTGATCCTGAAGCAGTTGCTAATGCAATTATATTATCATTATCTATCATACACAAATTCAAAAATAGTATTTTATATTATCTATTCTTCAGATAAAAATAAATTATTGGAATCATAAGGATTAATACAGTAAAAAAGCTGTTTGCTAATATTTCAGGTTTTATAAAAATTGTTAGGAAAAACCCTGCAATAGCACCGCCTAAATGAGCTTCATGTCCAATATTATCTCTAACATTCTTCATTGAATAGATTGAATACCATAGATATAATAATCCAAAAACATATGCTGGCATTGGAATTATAACAAAATAAAGTGTCATATCAGGATATAATAAGATTGAAGAATATACTACTCCCATAACAGCACCACTTGCCCCTACTGCATTATAGTTAATTCTATGTTTATTTAATCTATAGGTTATAAGATTTCCAACATAAAGGCTAACTAAATAAATTAATATAAAGCTTATATCTCCTAGCAATCTAATAACGACCGGGGCAAAGAAAAATAAAGTGAACATGTTTACAAAAAGATGACCTTGATTGACATGTAAAAATCCTGAAGATATATACCTTATATTTTCTCCCTTTTTTATTGCATTAGGATTAAACTTATACTTATCAAAAAAACGTTTGTCTTTAAATCCTTTATATGAGAAAATCACGTTGGCTATTATTAAAAGGAAGCTTGTCAAAATTTAAATTAAATATTAGTTATTATTAATTATTGGAACCAAATATAGCATATATTTGTCTCATACTTATTTAAGTAATGCAACTACTAGCTTATATGTTTTATTACCCAATACTTTGGATAGTATCTAGAGTAAACTTTAGGGTTCTATATATTCTATCAGATTTATTATTCTTTGTAGTGTATTATGTGGTTAGATATCGAAGAGAAACTATCTATAATAACTTAAAGATGGTGTTTCCAAATAAATCTGAAGAAGAGATCCAGAAAATTAGCAAAACATCTGTAAGAAATTCTACTGATACGTTTATGGAATCTTTTAAGTCACTTAAAATCTCAGAAGATGAAATGAAATCAAGATTCAAATTCAAAAACATTGAAGTAATTAATGAGATTGGAAATAATAACCAAAGCGCTATTCTGCTCTGTGGTCATTTTTCTGGATTTGAGTGGATGTTTATAATAGATAGATATATAAAATATAATTTTTATGCTGTCTATAAAAGATTGCGAAATAAATACATTGATAAATTAGTTAAAAAAACTCGTGGCAGATTCAATGGACGCTTAATCCACACAAAAGAAACTAGAAAAATAATTGCTGAAAATGCTAAAACAGGCGTGTTAAACCTGTATGGTTTTGCTTCTGATCAAACTCCTCGATTACAAAAATCGCATTATTGGAATTATTTTATGAATATCTGGGTACCAATACATACTGGTGCTGAAATGATAGCAAAAGAGCATAACTTGGCATTAGTTTTTATGAAAATTAAAAAGCTAAAAAGAGGTTATTATGAAGTTGCATTTGAAAAAATAACTACAACCCCAAGAGATTATGAGAACTATGAAATAACTGATAAGTATATGAAATTAGTTGAAACTGAAATTCATACTAAACCTGATTTATATTTATGGTCTCACAGAAGATGGAAGCATAGGAATAAGACTCCTCAGCCAAATTAGCTAGCTGATAGACTCAATCTCTTGAATAAATTTATCTGATATTTCATCAGCTAAAGCTTGTGTTTTTGCTTCTGAATAAATTCTAATAATTGGTTCCGTATTACTTTTTCTAAGTTGAACCCAGGAATCTGAAAAATCAATCTTTAATCCGTCAACTAAATTTATTTTTTCTGAAGCATATTTAGTTTTAAGGCATTCTATCATATTATCATAATCAAATCCTGAATCTAGCTGTTTTTTCTTCTTACTCATAAAATAATTAGGATATTTATCTCTTAGCTCAGAACATTTCAATTCGCTTTTAGAAAGATGACTTAAAAATAATGCTATACCAACTAGCGCATCTCTTCCATAGTGAATACTAGGAAGTATTATTCCCCCATTTCCTTCACCTCCAATAATTGCTTTAGTATTTTTCATCATTTCAACAACATTAACCTCACCAACTGCACTAGAATTATATTTACAATTATGATTGTCAGAGACATCTTTTAAAGCTCTTGTAGAGCTAAGATTACTTACTGTAGAGCCTGGATTAATACCTAGTACATAGTCAGCACATGCAACTAATGTATATTCTTCGCCAAATACATCGCCGTTTTCAGACACAAAAGCCAATCTATCAACATCTGGATCTACAACAATTCCAAGATCTGCCTGTTGTTCTATTACTAAATTAGAAAGATCTGAAAGATTTTCTTTCAAAGGTTCTGGGTTATGTGGAAAATCTCCAGTTGGATCACAAAATAATTTAACCACATTTACTCCTAGTTTTTCTAAAAGTTTTGGTACTGCTATACCACCTGTTGAATTAACTGCATCAACAACAATTTTATAACCCTTACTTTTTATTGATTTTATATCTACTAAATCTAGTTTTAAAATTTCGTCAATATGAATATCAATATAGTTATCCTTCTCAACCAACTCTCCTATTTTCTCTGGTTTATGTAAATCAGCATTAAAGGTTTCAGAAATTTTTAAAATCTCTTGGCCATCCAATGAGCTAAGAAATTCTCCTTTTGAGTTTAATAATTTTAAAGCATTCCAATTCTTTGGATTATGACTTGCTGTTATTATTATACCTCCATCCGCATTTTCCATAGGAACAGCGATTTCTACAGTAGGAGTTGTTGATAGATTCAAACTAACAACATTAAAACCTAATGAAATAAGAGTATTAATTACAAAACCCTGAACCATTTCTCCAGAAATTCTGGCATCCCTTCCAACTACGATTGTATTTAGTTTCTTGTTCGAGTTATCTTTTACCCACATGGCATAGGAAGATGTATACAAAACAATGTCTGTAGGAGTTAAATCTTCTCCTATTTTATCTCCAATTGTACCCCTAATTCCTGAAATTGATTTTATTAATGGCATATTAAAATATTATAATGCAAATATAGCACTTAAGCTATGTTAAACTAAATTTGAATTTGTATTTTAGAAATAATTTAACATAGCATATATATGAAAAGGAATTCGCTTTACTTATTTAGCATTTTTATTGTAATATTCTCATGTGTTGATAAGCCTACAAATCAAGGATTAATAGCTAAGAATGGAATGGTTGTTTCTGCTAGAGAGGAAGCTAGTAAAATTGGCGTTGAAATTTTAAAAAAAGGCGGAAATGCATTCGATGCTATGATTGCTACTGATCTTGCATTAGCGGTTTGCTACCAATCTGCCGGAAATATTGGTGGAGGCGGCTTTATGGTATACCGAGAATCAAATGGTCAGACAGGGGCCCTAGATTACAGAGAAAAAGCACCTCTTACTGCTACAAAAGAGATGTATCTAGATGATGATGGCAATATTATTAAAGGAATGAGTTTAGTTGGGGCAATGGCTGTGGGAGTTCCAGGAACAATTGCTGGGATTTTTGAAGTTCATAGTAAATTCGGCTCCCTTCCAATAGAAACATTATTTCAGCCTGCAATTGATCTGGCAAAAAATGGAATAATTATTACAGAGAAACAAAGCAATAGAATAAAAAGCCATCAAAATTATTTTAAGCTGGCTAATAAAGAAAAAATTCTTTTTCAAGAAGAAATAAATACTGGAGATAGATTAAAATTTCCAAATCTAGCAAATACACTAGAAAAGATAATGAACAATGGAAAAGACGAGTTCTATAAGGGAGAAACTGCAAAAAAATTAGTCAATTTTATTAATGATAATAACGGAATTATTTCATTGAAGGATTTAGAACTTTATAAAGCTGTTTGGAGAGACCCTATTGAATTTAGTTATGATAATTTAAAAATTATATCAATGTCACCTCCTTCAAGTGGAGGAATCTGTTTAGAGCAAATAATGAAAATGGTTGAACCTTATGAAATTCATAAAATGAAACATAACTCGTTAAACTATTTTAAACTTTTAGTGGAGGCTGAGAGAAGATCTTTTGCCGATAGAAGCTTTTATTTAGGTGACCCTGATTTTGTAGAAATTCCTAAAGAACAATTAGTTTCTAAAGAATATTTATTAGATAGAATGAGTACTTTTTCTTTTGATTCACCTACCCCATCAGATGAAATTTCATATGGAAAAATTGAAATACTAGAAAGTGATGAAACAACTCATTATTCAATTGTTGACCAATTTGGAAATGCTGTTTCAGTTACAACAACTTTAAATGGCTCATATGGATCACAATTATATTGCTCTGAACTAGGATTTTTTCTAAATAATGAAATGGATGATTTTAGCTCTAAGCCTGGATCACCAAATATGTTTGGACTAATAGGTGGTAGTGCAAATAAAATCGAACCTGAAAAAAGGATGCTAAGTTCCATGACACCTACAATAGTTGAAAAGGATAATGAGTTATTAATGGCGTTAGGATCTCCAGGCGGATCAAGAATAATAACTTCTGTACTGCAAACAATATTAAATGTTCATGAGTTCAAAATGAGTATGAATCAAGCTGTTAATTCTCCTAGATTTCATCATCAATGGATGCCTGATTCAATAAAGATTGAATCTAACTCCTTTAACCCTAAGTTAATTGAAGAATTAAAGCTGTTTGGATATAATATCGATTATAAAGATCCTATTGGTATTGTAGATGGAATACTAGTTCTTTCTTCAGGTTCTTTAGAAGGTGGTGCAGATAACAGAGGAGATGACACTGCTATAGGGTTTTAATAAAGCCTTAACTAAAATAAGTTATATTGGAAATTGAAGAAAATATAGAAATCTATGGAGCTAGATCACATAATTTAAAAAATATTGATCTAATCATTCCTAGAAACAAGCTGGTTGTAATTACTGGTCTTTCTGGTAGTGGAAAATCTTCCTTAGCTTTTGATACAATTTATGCAGAAGGCCAAAGAAGATATATAGAAACTTTTTCAGCTTATGCTAGACAATATCTATCTAATCTTGAAAGACCTGATGTTGATAAGATAAATGGACTATCACCTGTGATTGCTATTGAACAGAAAACAACTAATAGATCTCCTAGGTCTACAGTAGGAACAATAACTGAAATATATGACTTTTTGCGACTATTATATGCTAAAATTAGTGAAGCCTACAGCTATAATACTGGAAAAAAAATGGTCAATTACACAATTGATCAAATACAGAGATTAATAGAAAAAGAATATGGCGGCAAACGAATATACCTATTAGCTCCATTGATCAAAGCAAGAAAAGGGCATTATAGAGAATTGTTTCAGCAGATTATTAAAAAAGGGTATACACAAGCAAGGGTTGATGGTGAATTTATAGATTTAACAAATGATCTAATGCTGGATAGATATAAAAATCATGATATCGAAATGGTTATTGATAGATTAGACTTGTCTGAAACAAATAAAAAATCCAATAGACTAAAAGATAGTATAGAGACTGGAATGTATCATGGAGAGAATTCTATTTTAATCTGTGATGAAAATGGAAATCAAATAAAATACTTTAGTAAAAATTTAATGTGTGAAAAAACTGGCATATCATACCAAATACCTGATCCAAATAGTTTTTCGTTTAATTCACCTAGAGGTGCTTGTAAAAATTGTAATGG
The DNA here is from genome assembly GCA_004213965.1 of Flavobacteriales bacterium. Lineage (GTDB taxonomy): Bacteria > Bacteroidota > Bacteroidia > Flavobacteriales > Flavobacteriaceae. The sequence goes on along the minus strand of SGZI01000023.1, from coordinate 12,083 downwards.
AATAGGAACCCTTAAAAAAGTAAATATTGATAAATTAATTCCTAATAGAAACTTATCAATCTCTCAAAATGGAATAGAATTAATTAAAAACACATCAGGAACATGGATAAATAAACAAATTAAGTTAATCGCTAAAAAGTTTGATTTTTCGCTTAAAGAACCAATAAAAAACATTCCAAAGGAAGCATTAAATGCAATTCTTTATGGCCTAGATGATGTAATTACAATAAATAATAAAACTTTAGGAGTAAATAGAAAATACGAAATTACTTTTGAGGGAATAGTAAATTTTATTGAAGAGCAGTATAAAAACTCAGAATCTATCGCATTAAGAAGGTGGGCGAATAAATATATGGATAAGATAGTTTGTCACTCATGTAAAGGATCCAGACTCAAAAAAGAGTCATTGTTTTTTAAGTTAGATAATAAAACTATTGACGATCTGGTAAATATGGAAATTAATGAACTGAGTAGCTGGTTTAAAAAAATAACTCCAAAATTATCTAATAAACAACAAATAATATCTGAAGAAATAATAAAAGAATTAACTAAAAGATTGCAGTTCTTAGTTGATGTTGGATTAGAATATCTAACGCTTAACAGATCATCAAGATCACTTTCTGGAGGCGAAAGTCAACGTATTAGGTTAGCCTCACAAATTGGATCTCAATTAATAGGAGTTTTATATATACTTGATGAACCTAGTATAGGATTACATCAAAGAGATAATGATAGATTAATAAAATCACTGGAATCATTAAGAGATTTAGGTAATTCAATAATTGTAGTAGAACATGATAAAGAAATGATAACTCGAGCAGATCACATAATAGATATAGGTCCTGCAGCTGGGAAAGATGGAGGTAAAATTATTTATGAAGGAAATCTAGATTCAATTAAAAAAAGTCAATCATTAACTTCAGACTATATAAATAATATTAGGTTTATAGAAACTCCTAAAACAAGAAGAAAAGGAAATGGTAAAACAGTAGATATTTTTGGTTGCAAAGGAAATAACTTAAAGAATATAAATGTTTCATTTCCTTTAAATAAAATGATAGGTGTTACAGGAGTCTCGGGAAGTGGTAAATCAACTTTAGTTAATGAAACATTATATCCAATTTTAAACAACTATTTATATAATGGAACAAAAAAAATATTAACATATGAATCAGTTAAAGGAATAGAAAATATTGATAAAGTTGTTAATATAAATCAAAAACCTATTGGCCGGACTCCAAGAAGTAACCCAGCTACATATTGTGGTGTTTATACTGAAATTCGCAGCTTATTTTCATTATTAACTGAAGCTGTAATTAGAGGATATAAGCCTGGGAGATTTAGTTTTAATGTACAGGGAGGACGTTGTGAAGAATGTAAAGGAGGTGGTCTAAAATTAATTGAAATGAATTTCCTTCCAGATGTATATGTAGAATGTGAGAGCTGTATGTCAAAAAGATTTAATAGAGAAACTTTAGAAATAAAGTATAAAGGAAAATCAATAAATGATGTGCTAAACATGACTATTAATACAGCTGTTGATTTTTTTGAACATATACCAAAAATATATACGAAGCTAAAAACAATTCAAGATGTAGGGCTTGGATATATAACATTGGGACAACAAAGCACTACATTGTCTGGAGGTGAAGCGCAAAGAATTAAATTAGCAACAGAATTATCAAAAAGAGATACTGGGAATACTTTTTATATATTAGATGAACCAACAACTGGCCTACATTTTGAAGATATTAAAGTTCTAATGGGTGTATTAAACAAGTTAGTTGATAAAGGAAATACGGTTTTAATTATTGAACATAACTTAGATGTTATAAAAACTGTTGATCATATTATTGATATTGGTCCAGAAGGTGGAAATAAGGGAGGTATAGTTGTTTTTAATGGAACTCCAGAAGCAATTCTTACACATAAAAACAATCATACAGCTGTATTTCTAAAAAAAGAATTAAATTAAAAATTAAAAATTACTATTATGAATAAACGTCATCCTAAAAGCTGGAATGAAATAAAAACAAATGACTCATGGTCTATATTTAAAATTATGGGAGAATTTGTTAATGGATATGAGAAAATGAGTCAAATAGGGCCGTCCATATCAATCTTTGGTTCGGCAAGAACTAAGAAGGATCATAAATATTATTTATTAGCTAAAGAAATAGCTGTGTCAATTGTAGAAAATGGATATGGTGTTATTACCGGAGGCGGTCCGGGGATAATGGAAGCTGCAAATAAAGGAGCTAGAGAAGCTAACGGAAAATCTGTGGGATTATGTATAGAATTACCCTTTGAAAAAAAAGAAAGTGATAATATATACATAGATCATGATAAAAAAATAGATTTTGATTACTTTTTTGTAAGAAAAGTAATGTTTATGAAATATGCACAAGGTTTTGTTGTTATGCCTGGAGGGTTTGGAACATTAGATGAGCTGTTTGAAGCTATTACATTAATTCAAACTACTAAAATTGAAAAATTTCCTATAATTCTTGTAGGAACTTCATTCTGGTCAGGATTAATTGATTGGATTAAAGAAATATTAATGGAAAACAATAAAACGGTAAGCAATAAAGATATGTGCATTTTTCATATTGTAGATAAAAAAGAAGAAGTAATTAAAATACTTGAGGCTTTCCATAATGACTATGGATTAAGTCCAAACTTCTAAGAATACTTTTTATGCTTTCGATAAATACATAATTGGATATAGCATATAGTTTAATTATCTTGCAGCCTGTTAATTTTTGGTAATGCAATCCTCTACATTAAAAAACATTTCTCTCTCATTTGAAGATTTCAAAAAAGAAATTATAAATGATTATAGAATAGCTATTACTAGTAGAGAATGTAGTGTATTAGGAAGAAGAGAGGTTTTAAATGGGAAGGCAAGTTTTGGAATATTCGGTGATGGGAAAGAGTTGCCTCAAATTGCTATGGCCAAATCATTTAGAAATGGAGACTTTAGGTCAGGCTATTATAGAGACCAAACATTTATGATGGCTATTGGAGAGCTAACTCCATTACAATATTTTTCTGCTTTATTTGCTCATACTGATCTTAAATATGACCCTATGAGTGCAGGAAGACAGATGAATAGTTCTTTTGCAAGTCACAGCCTGGATAACAACTACAATTGGAAGGACCTTACTTCGCAAAAAAATTCTAGTGCTGATTTATCTCCAACAGGAAGCCAAATGCCAAGACTTCTAGGTTTGGGATTAGCATCCAAGATATATAGAGAAAATGAAAATCTAGAATCAAAAAAGTTTTCGATAAAAGGAAATGAAGTTGCATGGGGTACTATTGGGGATTCTGCTACAAGTGAAGGTCTTTTTTTTGAAACAATTAATGCTGCTGGAGTCCTTCAGATACCAGTAATTATTAGTATCTGGGATGATAATTATGGTATTTCTGTTCCGTCAAAATATCAAACAACTAAAGAAGATATCTCTAAAGTTTTAAGTGGTTTTCAAAGTGATGAAGAGAATAAGGGATATGAAATAATAAAAGTTATGGGCTGGGATTATCCTAATTTAATCACCACTTATCAAAAAGCCGAAGAAATTTCAAGAACCAATCATTCACCTGTTTTAGTTCATGTAAAGGAATTAACCCAACCCTTAGGACATTCAACATCAGGATCTCATGAAAGATATAAATCAAAAAAAAGATTAGAATGGGAAAAAAAATACGATTGTAATTCTAAAATGAGAGAATGGATAATTGTTAATAAAATAAGCAATGAAGAAGAATTAAAGTCTATTGAGAATTCTGTTAAAAAAGAAGTTAGAGAAGCTGTAAGAAAAGCTAAAAAATTATCTGTATCAGAAACAAAAAATAACATATTAGAACTAAATAATCAGGTTAAGCATCATTTTAGTGATTCAATTGATAATAACATAGCTAATATGCTAAATGATCTTAATTCAATTGAAGAACCCTTAAAAAGAGAGTTTTTTTCTTGTGCTAGGAAAATAATTCGTCAATTAATTAAGCTAAAAACATCTAACACCCAAGAATTAACTAATTGGCTAGAAAAGATTAAAAAAAATACTCAAACTGATTATAGTTCCCACTTATATAGTGAGTCAAATTTTAATCCTACTAAAATTGCTGAAATTAAGCCAACGTACAATGATAAATCAAAAGATGAGGATGGAAGAATTATTTTACGTGAAAATTTTGATGCTATTCTCCAAAAACATAAAGATGTTTTAATTTTTGGACAAGATTCAGGTAAAATTGGTGGTGTAAATCAAGGTTTAGAAGGTCTACAAGAAAAGTATGGTGAGGTTCGAGTTTTTGATTCAGGGATTAGAGAAGCTACAATAATAGGTCAAGGCATTGGTTTAGCACTCAGAGGTTTAAGACCTATTGCAGAAATTCAATATTTAGATTATTTACTATACGCTATTCAAATAATGAGTGATGATTTAGCAACATTACATTATAGAACAAGAGGTAAACAAAAAGCTCCACTTATTATTAGAACAAGAGGACATAGATTGGAAGGAATTTGGCACTCTGGATCACCAATGGGAGGAATTATAAATCTGATAAGGGGTATTTATGTTTTAGTTCCTAGAAACATGACTAAAGCTGCAGGTTTTTATAATACACTATTAGAAGGAGATCAACCTGCTCTAGTAATTGAATGCTTAAATAAATATAGATCTAAAGAGAAGTTTCCTGAAAATATTGGGGATTTCAAAACGCCAATTGGTAAGGTTGATTATTTAACTAATGGGGAAGATATTACTATTGTTTCCTATGGTTCTACATTACATCTTGTTGAAAATGCTGTAGAAGAATTACGTTCATTTAATATCTCCGCTGAAATTATTGATTGTCAATCACTAATACCTTTTGATATAGATCATGAAATTTCAAAAAGTATAGAAAAAACTAATCGCCTATTAATTGTAGACGAAGATTTTTCTGGAGGTGGAAGTGCTTATATTTTAAACGAATTAATTTCAAATCAAAATATATATGATTATCTAGATAGTTCTCCTAAATTATTAACTGCAAAAAATCATAGACCGCCTTATGGGCAAGATGGGGATTATTTTTCAAAACCATCAATGGATGATATCTTTGATTCCGTGTATGATATAATGCATGAATCAAATCCTATAAAGTTTCCTAAGAAGTTCTAAGAAACTATTCTGCTAATCATTTCTTTTAATAAATCTAAATGAGTAATATTTTTTGCTCCACTTCCCTTACTTTTTAAGTCATATTCCCTAATAATTGATATAACCTCCGTAACCTTTTTAATTGAATAGTTTTTTGAAGCTCTGTTATATTCAGAGATAAAAAATGGATTTATTTTTAAAATTATAGCTTTTTTAGAATCTGGAATTGAATCATTAGCATGATATAGTAGTAATTTTGAAAAGAAATCAAACACCATAGATATAGTAACTACTAAAGGATTAGAATTTGAATTTTTTGAAAAATAATCAGCTATTTGAAAAGCTTTAAAAGTATTCTTTTCACTAATAGCTTTTCTTAATTCAAAGTTATTATACTCTTTGGAAATACCTATATATTTTTCAATATCTATATCTGAAATTTCCTTTTTATCTTTTTTTAATTGAATTAATTTATTTAGCTCATTAGCAATTTTGTTTAAATCAGAGCCCAGATAATCTACAATCATTGCCACAGCTTTATTAGATGCTTTTATATTTTTATCTGACAGATACTGGTTAATCCATTGTTGCACCTGATTATCATATAGTTTTTTACTTTCTAAAACCGTTCCGTTTTTAGCTATTGATTTATATAAACTCTTTCTTTTATCTAATGTTTTATGTTTATAATTAATTATAAGAATTGTTGATTCTAAAAAATTGTTAGTATATGAAGTCAACTGATCTATCGTTCTTGACAAGTCTTGGGCTTCTTTAATGACAACTAATTGAAATTTGGACATTAAAGGGAATTTTTTGCATATTGATATTATTTCATCAACACTTGTGTCTTTCCCATATAAAATATTAAGATTAAATTCTTTTTCAGATTCTGAAATAGAATTATTTATAATTAGACTAGTAATTTTATTGATGTAAAACTCCTCTTCTCCCATAAGCAGATATATGGGGGAAAATTTCTTAGATTGAATATCATTTTCTATTTGCTTAAACAAATTCATTAAAAAATACGAAATTTGAATTATGATAGATTTGTGTTTCCCAAATTATGAATTTAGAATCAAAAATAGACATAACAAGAAATATATTTTTGATCTAATTCGTAAAAAATTTATTCTATTAACTCATGAAGAATGGGTTAGGCAAAATTGCATAATGTTTTTAATCAACGAGCAAAAAATCCCTAAAGTGCTTATAAATGTTGAAAAGAAAATAAAAGTAAATAATCTAACCAAACGATATGACATAATTGTTTATAGACCAAATGGTTCAGTTTTCCTATTGGTAGAATGCAAATCCCCTAAGGTTAATATTAATCAAGAAACATTTAATCAAATATCAATCTATAATAGTGAAATTATTGCCCAATATTTGATGTTGACAAATGGATTATTTAACTACTACTGTAGTATAGATTATTCTAATCAATGTTATAAGTTTGTAAAAGATTTTCCAAAATATACATGAAAACAGCAGTAGCAATATTAAATTGGAATGGATTAAGTTTATTAACAAAGTTTTTACCTTCAGTTGTTAATAATACTCCAAATGATATTGATATATATGTTATTGATAATGGTTCAAATGATAATTCAATAGATTTTATAAATACTAATTTTTCATCCATAACCACTATTGCATTAGACAAAAACTATGGCTTTGCACAAGGCTATAATTTAGGATTAGAGAAAATAGATGCAGAAATTATTTGCATCTTAAACAATGATGTTGAGGTCACACCTAATTGGACTGACCCTGTATTAGAACTTTTTAAACTAGAAAAAAACACAGCAATAATTCAACCTAAGCTACTTAATTATAATAAAAAAGAAATGTTTGATTATGCTGGTGCGGCTGGTGGATTTTTAGATAAATTCGGCTATCCTTATTGTAGGGGAAGAGTCTACAATCGTATAGAAATTGATAACGGCCAGTATGATGATATTAAAGAAATATTTTGGGCCTGCGGAGCTTGTTTTTTTATTAGAAAAGAAGTTTTTGATTTGGCAAATGGTTTTGATAATAAATTTTGGGCTCATATGGAAGAGATTGATTTGTGTTGGAGAACACAAAATTTAGGTTATAAAGTTAAGTATATATCTAAATCTAAAGTTTATCATCAAAATGCCGGCACATTAGGTCAAAATAGTCCAAAAAAAACATATTTAGATTTTAGAAATCAACTATATATGCTTACAAAAAATTACAAGGACAATTTATTTATATTATTGTTTTTTAAATTTTTTATTGATTTAATAGTTTCTATTTTCTTTCTGTTGACAAGGGGTATAAAACATAGCTTAGCAATATTTAAAGCCTATATTTCGTTTTACAAAAAACTAAACCATTTAATGATCCTAAGAAAAAGTTTGAATAAAAAAATAAAACATTATAATACTTATAGTGTTATTTTTTATTTCATAGGGTTAAAAAGATTAAAAAAAGTATAATTAAAAATTATCTTTTTTTTACTTTTACAGAAGGATTATTAAAATAAAAAAAAATAAAAATGAAAAAAACAGTTTTATTATGTTTAGGAGCATTATTTGTAATGTCTTCTTGTGTGTCTAAAAAAGAATTTACTTCTTTAGAAAATAGGCACAAAAAAACTCAAGACTTATTGAATACAGCTACTATTAAGCTAAATTCATGTCTTGAAGAAAAAAGCTCAGCAGAAACTCTTGTTGTTGCTTATAGAGAACAAGTTGGTGATTTAAAAAGAAGAAATGATCAGTTATTTATTCAATCTAAGGATTATTTAGAACTTACATCAAAAAGTGCAGATAACCTTGAAAAATCTCTAGAAAGCATGCAAGAAAAAGATCTTAAAATCACAAGATTGCAAGATGCACTTACTAGAAAAGATAGTGTAACACTAGCTATTGTAACTAGTCTTAAGAAGGAAATTGGAATAAATGATCCTGACATAGAGGTTAATGTAGAAAAAGGTGTGGTATTTATTTCATTGTCTGATAAGCTTTTATTTAAAACTGGAAGTTATGTAGTATCTGATCGAGCTAAAGAAATTTTAGCAAAAGTAGCTGTAGTAGTAAACGGAAAACCAGATTTTGAATGTATGGTAGAAGGTCATACCGATAGTAGATCATATGAGGGTGGTGTATTACAAGACAACTGGGATTTAAGTGTTAAAAGAGCGACATCTATTGTAAGGGTACTTCAAGAACTAGATGTTAATCCAGGTAGGCTAATTGCTGCTGGAAGAAGTTATTTTGATCCTCTTGTTGACAATGAAACTGCAGAGAATAGAGCTATTAATAGACGTACTAGAATTGTTATTATGCCAAAAATTGATCAGTTCTATGATATGATTGAAAAAGAAATGAAGAATTTAACATCAGGAAGTTAAATTATTATAAACACTATAAAAAAAACCCAGTCTTTACGATTGGGTTTTTTTATGAGATAATTTTAAGTTTTGCAAACCTTAACAATAATTTTTTCAGACCTCCTTTTTCAAAATTAATTTCAGCTTTTATATCATTCCCTTTCCCTTCTAATTTTAACACCTCACCTTTTCCAAATCTTATATGACTTACAATATTTCCTACAATTAAATTATTATCAAATAAATTAGTTTTAATATTACTTTTATTGAGTTTTACATAATTTGAAGGGATATTAGGTTTAGGTTTTTTATATCTAATATTCTTTTTATTAAAACTTCTATTAATGTTATTAAATGATAAATTAGATTGCTTACTAGAAATAGGAGTCAAAATATTAATATATTTCTCGTCTATCTCATCAATAAATCTACTTGGCTCTGAATCAATCAATTTCCCCCATCTATATCTGGTATTAACATAACTAAGATTTACTTCTTTCTCAGCTCGTGTTAGTGCAACATAAAATAATCTTCTTTCTTCTTCCAGTTCATCTCTTGAGTTAATATTCATTGCGCTAGGAAAGAGGTTTTCTTCTAAACCTACTACATATACACATGGAAATTCAAGTCCTTTTGCTAAATGAATAGTCATTAATGAAACCTTATCTTGACCTTCAGTATTCTGATCAAAGTCAGTAACAAGAGCAACATCTTGTAAAAACTCTTCAATGGTTGGTTTTAATTGGGTATTCTGAGATTGAAAATCTACAAAATCTTTTACCCCGTTTAATAACTCTTCAATATTTTGCATTCTACTAATACTTTCTATTGTTTCCTCATCTTTATACAATTTATAGATTCCTGAAGACCTTATTACCTCTTCAGTTATTTCAAAGGCGTCTGATTCTGTTAACATTAATTTTGTTTTTTCAACTAAAAGCACAAAATCACTAATTTTACTTCTTATTTTTGCACTAATATTTCCATTGTATTTATCAATGTTTTTTGCTACATCATAAATAGTTGTTTTACTTTGCTTAGATTCTACAATTAGCTTATCAATAGAAGTTTGACCTATACCCCTTGGAGGAAAATTAATTATTCGTTTAAATGCTTCTTCATCTGAATTATTTACAATTAATCTTAAATATGCTAGAATATCCTTAATTTCCTTTCTTTGATAGAAAGAAAGACCTCCATATACCCTATAAGGAATATTTTTTTTTCTTAAGGAATCTTCAAAAGCTCTAGATTGAGCATTAGTTCTGTATAGGATGACAAAATCTTTGTTTTTGTATTGATTTTTCATCTTTGTCTCAAATATTGAACTAGCTACAAACCTGCCTTCTTCCCCATCAGTAAGTAATCTTGTAACATTAATTTTTGATCCCATTTCATTTTCAGTCCAAACAACTTTATCAAGTTTATTCTCATTCTTGTCAATTAAACTGTTTGCTGCATTAACAATGTTTTTTGTCGATCTGTAATTTTGTTCAAGCCTAAATATATTTACATCATCATAGTCTCTTTGAAAATTTAATATATTTTTTATGTTAGCTCCCCTAAAGCTGTAAATACTCTGAGCATCATCTCCAACTACACAAATATTTTGAAATTTATCTGATAATGCCTTTATAATAAGATACTGAGAATGATTTGTGTCTTGATATTCGTCGACTAATATATACCTAAATAAATTTTGATATTTAGCTAAGACTTCAGGAAATTTTGACAATAACTCATTTGTTTTTAATAGCAAATCATCAAAATCCATTGCCCCTGCCTTAAAACACCTGCTTATATACTCTACATATACGTCAATAAAATTTATACGCTTAGCTATTTTATCTGATTCAATTAAATCATTATTTTGTCTATATGCTTTGGGGGTAATAAGACTGTTCTTAAGTGAAGATATCCTAGAAAATATACTCTTATATTTGTATATCTCTTTATCTAAATTAAGCTCTTTAATTATCGATGAAACTAATTTTTGTGAGTCTTCTGTATCATAAATTGTGAAATTTGATGTATAACCTATTTTTTCCGCTTCAATTCTTAATATTCTAGCAAAGACTGAATGGAATGTACCCATCCACAAGTTTTTTGCTTCATCTCCAACAATCATTGCAATTCTCTCTTTCATCTCACGAGCTGCTTTATTTGTAAAAGTCAATGCTAAAATGTTGAAAGGATCTACACCTTTAGTCATCAAATAAGCAATTTTATAGGTTAAAACTCTAGTCTTACCTGATCCTGCTCCTGCAATTACAATCATTGGCCCATCTGTTTGTAAAGTTGCTTTTAGTTGAGCCTCATTAAGATTATTTAAATAATTATTCAATTCAATATCATTTATAGTGAAATTAATTAATGTATTTATTAATTGATATTAGAAAAATGAAATTTTATAAACAAATTCTCTTCTATAAATTATTAGAATTAAACCTATAAGAATTTAAAATATATTAATTTTAATAATATGAACATCAGTTTATTAAAAACACCTATTGATTATCTTAAAGGAGTTGGTCCTAATAGATCTAAACTTTTCAAAAAAGAACTTAATATATTCACTTTTCAAGATCTTTTAAGTTTTTTCCCATATAGGTATGTAGATAAAACTAAATATCATAAAATCAATGAAATACAGAACACGAAGTCTGAAATTCAACTAATAGGAAAAATAGTTGACATTTACGAGGTAGGTATTCCAAGAAAAAAAAGATTAATTGCAAAAATCAAAGACGATACTGGTTTTATAGAGTTGGTTTGGTTTAAATCCCACAAATGGATTAAAGAAAATCTTAAATTAAATAAAAATTATATTATTTATGGTAGACCTAACCTGTTTAATGGTACGTACAATATTCCTCATCCAGAACTTGAATTATATAAAAAAGAAACATTAAAGTTAAGATCATCTTTGGATCCTATCTATCCATCAACTGAAAATTTATTAAAACGAGGTATTACTAATAAAGTTATTAGGAGTATTATTAAAGATTTATTACTTGAAATAAATTCAAAATTTATTGAAACTCTGCCTGAATATATTACTAAAGAATTTAATTTATTAGATAAGAATAGTGCAATTGTAAATATTCATTTACCTAAATCTAATAAGATATTAATGGAATCCATTAAAAGATTAAAATTTGAAGAACTTTTCTATCTTCAATTACAGTTAATTAAAAAAAATATAAATAGAAAAGAGAAAATTAAAGGGTATGACTTTAAAAAAGTTGGAAATGTATTTAATTCCTTTTACAATAATCATCTAAAATTTAGCTTAACAAATGCACAAAAAAGAGTTTTAAAGGAAATTCGCAATGATTTAGGAAGTAATGCACAAATGAATAGACTCCTGCAAGGAGATGTTGGCTCAGGGAAAACTATAATTGCATTTATGGCAACCTTAATTGCAATTGATAATAATTTTCAGGCATGTATAATGGCTCCAACTGAAATTTTGTCAGTTCAACATTATAATAATTATAAACATATATGTAAGTCATTGAATATCAATATACAAATACTTACTGGATCAACTAAAGCTT
>SGZI01000022.1 GCA_004213965.1 Flavobacteriales bacterium | reverse complement strand
GTTAGTCAAGGAGATACTCCATTAGATATATTTGTATCACTTCATGCATCGTTAGAATTACCTGTATTAAACTATAACGATGATAATAGTATTTTCCTTATTACAAACTTTATGATGCAAGGAAAATATGATAGGTTTGATTTAGGATTTCAATATGTTTTTGACAGGTTCTCCCTTGGACTTACAGCTACAACAAATCCTATTCAAACATCTGAAAAAAGTCATTTTATAACATCCATAAATCCAGTAATTGGAATGGCGTGGGAAGGCTTTAAGTTTGGATATTCTTATGATTTTAATCTAAGTAAAATTGGTGGTGATGGGGGAATTTCAGAATTCTCAATTTCCTATGATTTCTTAAACAATAAGGAATGTTTTGGATGTCCAGATTGGGGTTCAGGATATTAATTTACACAGGTTTTCTTGATCAGATTATTGATACGTAAAATTTAGATGAAAAGATTTGAGTTGTTGAAAATCAAATGTATATTTGCTTTCGCAATTAAGAAATGGTCTGGTAGTTCAGCTGGTTAGAATACATGCCTGTCACGCATGGGGTCGCGGGTTCGAGTCCCGTCCAGACCGCAAAAGACCTCACAAAAGTGAGGTTTTTTTAATACAAAAATATTAAATGGAAAAAGTATTTGTTAGCGGTGGTTCTGGTTATATTGCGCTGCATTGTATCAAGCAGCTTATTGAACAAGGCTATTTGGTTAAGACTTCTTTAAGATCATTAGATAAGGCAGATAATCTATTAGAATGTTTGTCTAGACATGTTAATTGCAAGGATAAGGTTGAATTTTGTGAACTTAACCTATTAAGTGACAATGGATGGAATGAGGCTGTACAAGGTTGTGATTATGTGCTTCATGTTGCATCTCCAGTAATTATTGGAAGAGTTGATGTTGATGAATTGGTAAAACCTGCACTTGGAGGCTTACAAAGATGTTTAAAGGCAGCAGTAAAAAATAAGGTAAAAAGATTTGTAATGACATCCTCCTTTGCAGCTATTTATGGTAATGGAAAAAGTGAGTTTAATGATAATGATTGGACTGACTTAAGTAATGAAGAACTATTTCCTTATGAAATTAGTAAAACAAAAGCTGAGAAGTTTCTTTGGGAATACATTGAAAGCTTAAATGATAGTGAAAAAATTGAAGTCTGTGCAATAAATCCTGTTTTAGTTGTTGGCCCATCTCTGTCTGATTCTGTAAGTATTTCTAATAAAATTGCTATAAAGAAAATGATAAATGGTTCAATTCCATTTAATCCTAAATTAAGTGTTAGTGTGGTAGATGTTAAGGATGTTGCTTGGGCCCATATTAAAGCAATGAAGGAAAAAAATGCAGCTGGTAATAGATTTTTGCTTTCAGAAAAAACAATGTGGCTTTCTGATATTTCTAACATTTTGTATGAAAATGGTTTTAAAAAAGTTCCAAGATATACAGCTCCAAACTGGTTAATAAAATTATTGTCAATTTTTACAGGTTCATTAAGAATGGCTGTAGAAAGGCTGGGTGAAAAAGAGACATTACACACTAATAATGCTAGAAATATTTTAAAATGGGAGCCAAATACTGTTGATCAAGCAATTGTAGGATCAGCTAAACAACTTCGTGATTTAAACGCATTATAAAATAAATTAACTATATTTGCTGCGTGTTGATGACTTATATTAATAAATATGAGTTTTCTTAAATCAAATGAAGAGCTTTCCAGATGGAGAGCTTTTTTATTATATATCCTCCTATGATTGCATTGTATATATAATGCTGTTAACTCACTTTGGTTAACTATACATATTTAATAGTACTATTTATAAAATTTATACTTAATTTGATGGTTATTAGTATGTAATAAATACATAACTATCTAATTACCAGAGATTTTGATAAAATATATTTTTCTTTTTTTTATTACGTTTAGCATTGAAGCACAACAATTTCAACCTATACAACTATTGCCACCTATACAATCATATTCTCCTGACGAATATAATGCTGCTAATCAGAATTGGGGGATTACTCAAACAGAAGAGAAGGATATATTTTTTGCAAACAATGATGGTCTTTTAAAATTTAATGGCTCGCGTTGGACTACTTATTATTCCCCTAACGGATCTATTGTTCGTTCAGTCAAGGCTGTTAAAAATAGGGTGTATGCGGGTTTATATGAAGATTTTGGTTATTGGAAAAAAAGTTTAGATGGCGAATATTATTTTACTTCTTTAGTTGATTCATTAGAGATAAATGTTCAAAATGATGAAGAATTTTGGAATATTTTACATTACGATAATTGGTTAGTTTTTCAATCTTTATCTCGTCTTATAATGTATAATGAATTGTCTAATGAAATTAGGATTTTTATTCCATCTCAAGATATTTTTAGTTCATTTATTATAGATAAAAGAATATATTTTACTCTAAATTCCGGCCTTTACACACTTGAAAATGGCAAAGAGTTATTAGTTTCGAATGACTCAAGGCTTAGAAATAAACATCAATATCCCCATATACTAAATATTTTTAAAAATAAAAGAAACTTATTGATTATTACTGATGATTTGAATTTTTTTGAATTGCTACCTAACGGAAAATTAACTTTATTTTCTTCATCAATTTCTAAACCTCAGACCAATGCAACTAAAGGTTTTAATGTTATTAGATTAAATGATGGAGGTTTTGCCGTTGGTACTGTTGGTAAGGGTTTGATGTTATTTGATATCAATGGGAAATTGCTACGAACCTTGAATAAATCTCAAGGCATTATTAACAATACTATTCTATCTCTTTATGAGGATATTGATAATAATATTTGGCTAGGTCTTGATAATGGAATTTCATTAATTAATAGTAAGTCTGCTTTTACAATTTATAATGATAATGATGGGGTCTTAGGAACAGTATATTCTTCAAAGCTTCATAATGATTTATTATATGTTGGTACTAATCAAGGACTATTTTTTAAAAAATATAAGGCAGCTGATTCATTTAAATTAGTTCAAAATACCAGCGGGCAGGTGTGGAGCTTAAATGTTATTAATGGTGAATTATTTTGTGGACATAATAATGGGTCTTTTATTATTAAAAATGGAATTGCAACTAGAATTCCAGGCACATCTGGTTCTTGGGCTTTTAGAAAAATTTCAGAATCTTCTAATTTAATTTTGGAAGGTGGATATTATGGTTTTAATATTCTTTATAAAAAAGACAATCAATGGGTAATTAGAAATAAGATAAAAGGGTTTGATATTTCTTCTAGATTATTTGAAATTTCTAAAAATGGAAAAATTTTGATCAGTCATGGATATAAAGGTGTTTATAAACTTTCATTAAGCTCAGATTATTTTGATTTAATAGAATCCAAAATAGATACATCTGTTACAATTGGAGGTAATGCTAGTTTAGCGAAATTTAATAATGAAATATATTATAATTACACTGAAGGATTTTATAAATACAATACTGATGAGGATGCTTTTGAGAGAGACAGTCTTCTTTCCAATTTATCTAATGAAGAATTAATTAACGGATTAATTATAAATGATAATAATAAAAAGCTCTGGATGTTTTCTGAAAATTATTTGCACTATTTATCAATGGACTTCATGTCAAATGAAAGAGTCATATCTACAGTTTTATTCCCTGAAAAATTAAGAAAAACAGTATTTGAAAATATTTCTAAAACTAATAATGAAGAGTATATAATTGGAACTAATAACGGATATGTCTCATTAGATTTAGAAAAATATATTTTAAACCCACCGGAGATTAATTATGAAAAAATACAGGTAAATAAAATAAACGAATCTTCTGTTTTGGTAGATTTTAACAATGAATTGGAGTTTGATAACAAGAATAATAATATTAGTTTTTATTATAATTCTCCGAATTTTCAGAAATTTCAAAATGTTGAATATCAGTTTTTACTTAATGGATATACAAATGAATGGAGTCGTTTTACTGAAAATTCATCTATTACTTTTAACAATCTTAGATATGGAGATTATGAATTTATGGTAAGATCTAAAATTGGAAATATATTTTCAAAGAATGTTCTAAGCTCAATCAAATTTTCAATCGAAAAACCATGGTATATTTCTAATTTTATGATTGCGATCTATGTTTTATCATTTATAGTTTTTGTTTTTTTAATAAATACATATTATACTAATTTCTATAGAAGAAAAGAAGAGAAAATAATTAGAATAAATAAGAACAAGCTTGAATTAAAAGAAATAGAGAAGAAGCAAGAATTAATGAAAATTAAAAATGAAAAACTTAGACATGACATTGAAGAAAGCAATAGGCAGTTGGCTATTTCTACAATGAATATGGTTAAAAAGAACAGATTTTTGAGTAAGCTTAAAAAAGATCTTAAGAGCATTGATTCAATCAATAATATTTCTTCTGTGATAAAGCTTATAGATAGAAATTTAAATAGTAAAGATGATTGGAAATTTTTTGAACAAGCCTTTAATAATGCTGATAAGGATTTTTTAAAAGAAGTAAAAAAAATACACTCAGGCTTAACGAATAATGATTTAAGATTATGCGCATATCTTAGACTTAACCTTTCATCAAAAGAGATAGCACCTTTACTTAATATAACATTAAGTAGTGTCGAAATTAAACGATATAGGCTCAGAAAAAAAATGAATTTATCACATAATCAGCGACTTACAGATTACTTGCTTACTCTATAAATTATATTAACAATTTTAATTCTTACTATACATTAACTATACATTTTAAATATTACAATTAATTTTTCACTCCTTATCATCATATGTGTTAATCTAAAATTAATTGATTTAACTCTATAATATGAGTATTTATTAATAATTGATTATTAATTTTTTTCATTTTATATAATTGTATAGGTTTTTTATCTTGTTCTATCGATCCAAATAGACTAAGTTTAACCTTTTAATTCAATAAATATTATGAAAACAATAATTTTAAGGAATCTTTCTACTTTTTTATTGATGTTTGCATTTGCTTTCAATATGCAATCTCAATCAATTAGTGGGATAGTAACAGATGATAATGATGTGCCACTTTCTGGTGTTAATATCATCGTTCAAGGTCAAAACCAAGGGGATGTTTCTGATTTTGACGGTAACTTCAACATTTCTAATTTTGAATCTGGCTCAACTTTGATATTTAGCTACTTAGGTTATAAAACTTTAAACCTAAAAATTTCATCTGAAGATGTCTTAGATTTTGAAAATATTTCTGTATCCATGGAGAGAGATTTAGACGAGCTGGATGAAGTGGTTGTGATTGGATATGGTTCTCAAAAATTAAGTGATATATCTGGAGCTGTATCTACAGTAAATAGTACTGCAATAGAAACATCTTCACCTGTTAGAGTTGAGGATGCTTTGCAAGGTCAAGCATCCGGAATTAATATTATTTCTAGTGGTTCACCAGGCTCAAAGCCTACTGTTCTTATTAGAGGTATTACTTCATATGCTGGCAATGATCCACTTGTTATTATTGATGGTGTTTCTGCTGTAATAGATGATTTAAATTCATTAAACCCTAATGATATTAAGTCTGTTAATATATTAAAAGATGCTGCCCTTGCTTCAATTTATGGCGTTAAAGGCGGAAGTGGTGTGATTGTTATAACTACCAAATCTGGAAAAAGAAATACTAAAACTTCTTTTTCGTTTAATACTTCTATAGGAACTCAAGAGGTTATTAAAACTATTGATGTTTTAAATGCTACTGAATATGTAGCTATATTAAATGAAGCAAGTGTTGCTGCTGGCGAAGGAATAATTTTTCCTGACCTTTCTTCTTACGGAGTCGGAACTAACTGGCAGGATGAAGTAATTGTTGAAGCTCCAATTGTAAATCATTCTATTACTGCATCTGGAGGTAGTGATAATACATCATATTACGTTTCTGCTGCATATTTAGGGCAAGATGGTGTGGTTGCCGGAGGTGATAAATCTTTTTTTAATAGAACTAATTTTACGACTAATATTGATACAGATTTAACATCTAAAACAAAATTAATAGTAAATACTAACTATACTAATATTAAAGGGAAAAGTCTACCTGAAAATGGAATTACTAGTGTTTTATCAAATGCTTTAAATTTTGACCCTACTGTTAATCCATATGATAATGGCCAATTTGGAATTAGTCAAACTATTACTCAGGAAATAATTAATCCTTTAGCTCAAATTGACAATACTCACAATAAGGGTAAAACAGATAAAATATCTGGTAAAATTGAATTACAACATGATTTTATGGATAATCTAAAAGTTACGTCAAGACTAGGTTATACATATGTTGATATTTACAACAAATATTTTGTTCCATTTCAATACTATGGATCTGGACACAATCAAACTAATGCAAATCCTGATTTAACTCCTATAGTAACTATTGATGGAGAAGGCAATATAACATCTACTCATAATAGAGTTGGAGAGAATTATACAAATTACTTTAATTACACATATGAATTGTATGGAAACTATGATTTTACTATTAATGAAAATCATAATTTTCAAACAGTTTTAGGATTTTCTATAGGAGAAAACAAAGGAAGTAATATTAGTGCTGCAAATGAAGATGTACCATTTAATTCATGGGATTATGCTGATGTAAGTGCTGCTACAGGCAATGCTACACAACAAACATCTGGTTCATGGCAATATGTAACCAGAAACCTCTCATATTTTGGCAGAATATTATATGATTATAATGAAAAGTATTACGCATCATTTACTGGAAGAATGGATGGTTCAACTTCTTTTGGTAAAAACAATAAATTTGGATTTTTCCCTTCAGCATCATTCGGTTGGGTAATCTCTAAAGAAGATTTCTTTGATTCTGTTCCTCTTGATTACTTAAAATTTAGAGCAAGTTATGGATCATTAGGGAATGACAATATAAGTCCCCAATTCTCACTAATTTCAACTTTTCCAAGCTATGTATTTAATGGAAGCATTGTTAATGGTTCTTCATTAGGATCTATTCCTAATGATGATGTTTCTTGGGAAAATCAGGTTCAAGTAAACATTGGATTAGATACCAGAATTTTTAATAATAAGGTTTCTATTTCTCTTGACTATTTTAATAAGACAGTTGATGATTTGTTGTTTAGTCCTAACTTATCGTTGTATCTAGGAACTCCATCTTTTCCAACAACAAATATTGGAAAGACAGAAAGTAAAGGTATTGATGCTGCAATTTCATTAAATACATCTATTGGGGCTTTAGCTATTACCTCAAATTTAAATTTTACAACTGCTGATAACACGGTTGTGTCAATAAACAACGGAGATAAATACATATGGGGTGCCGGCTATGGTATTCCTTACACTCCTATTGTTAGATTTGAAGAAGGCTATTCTCCAGGATATTTTTATGGATATGCTACCGATGGCATTTTTCAATCTCAAGAAGAGATCAATAATCATGCTATACAAAATGGCGCTGCACCAGGAGATATTAGATTTGTCGATGTAAATAGTGATGGGGTTGTAAATGATGAAGATAGAACTAAAATTGGAGATCCATTTCCTGATTTTACAGTAGGATGGAACTTAAATTTAGCATATAATTCTTTTGACTTAAGCGTATTTACTTATGCTTCTGTTGGAAATGATATTTATCGAGCTTATGAAAGAAACTTAAACTATACAAATAGATTTGCTTCTACACTAAATAGATGGACAGGACCAGGAACTAGTTTTGATGAACCAAGAGTTACATTTGTAGATTCAAATAATAATAGAAGAGCTTCTGACAGATATATTGAGGATGGAAGTTATTTGAGAATAAAAAATATTCAGTTAGGGTATAATTTACCTGAAGAAATTGTTGATTTATTAGGCTTTGATGATGTAAGGGCTTATTTCCAAGTTAAGAATGCTTTAACGTTAACTAATTATTCAGGATATGATCCTGAAATTTCTGCAGGAGGCGTTCTTAATTCAGGAATTGATTATGGAACATATCCTCAGCCAAGAATATGGTCCCTAGGATTAAATATTAAATTTTAAATTAAAAGACTATGAAAAATTTAAATAGAATTTTACTATTAATTTGCTTTACTTTTCTTTTCAGTAGATGTACTGATCATGTAGATTATGAAGCTATTGAAGGATATCAAATTACTGCTGAAGTTTACTTTCAGGCGGAGTCTGATTACGAAGCAGCACTAGTTGGTACATATGACCCATTACAATGGCTATATCTAAATGTTTTAATTGGTGATATTGCTTCAGACAATTCACTTTGTGGAGGGGAGAGCGCAACAGATGTAATTGGATTACAGCAAATTGATGATTATACTCACTATCCAAATAATGATAACTTAACAAGTATCTGGAGATGGTTATATGAAGGAGTTAATAGAGCTAATTATATGGAAGAAAATAAATCTAACATAGACTTCGATAGCAAAGAAGCTTTATATGCAGAAGTTTATTTTTTAAGAGCATATTATTATTTTCAATTAGTTAAATTCTTTGGAGATGTTCCTTTATTTACGGAAAGAAGATTAACTGCTGGAGATTCTGGAACTCTTGTTAGAGTCCCAAAAGAAGAAGTATACGCTCAAATAGAAATAGATTTACAAAATGCAATTGATAATTTACCTACATCTCAATCACAAATTGGAAGAGTAAATAAATTTACTGCTTACTCTTTGCTTGGCAAGGTATTATTGTATCAAGATAAATTCAATGAGGCAGCTGCTGCTTTTGATAATGTAATTGGCGTTTATTCTTTGGTAAATGATTATGGTAGTCAATTTTTAAGACTAGGGGAAAATGGCCCTGAGTCTATTTTTGAAGTTCAATACACAAACACTTCTAATTGGTATGATTGGGGCTGTCCACAGTGTTCAGAGGGCAACTTTGGTATAATACATACTGGGCCAAGAGGCTGGAGTGGGCCTGAATATGCTCAAGGATGGAGTTTTAATGTCCCAACGGAAGCTTTTTATAATTCTTTTTCAGTAGGAGATGCGAGACAGGATGCAACAGTTCTAGATATTGAAGCTTTTGCTAGTACTACTGGAGCAACCTACACTGAAGGTTATGAGCATACAGGATACTATAACAATAAATATATTCCAAGAGCTGGAGAATCTGGTGCACAAACAGAATTAAATTACCTAACAAATTATAGGGCAATTAGATATTCTGATGTGCTATTAATGGCAGCTGAGGCATATAATAGAGGAGGAATTGACGATGGGATTGCTCAAGAATATTTAAATCAGGTAAGAAGAAGAGCGTTTGGAGATCAAGATCATGACATTTCTCTTACTGGAACAGCTTTAACTGATGCAATATGGGAAGAAAGAAAATTTGAATTATCTATGGAGGGACATAGATTTTTTGATTTAGTAAGAACAGGACAAGCAGCTTCAATTATTGATGGATTTCAGCAAGGTAAACATGAAGTTTTTCCAATACCTCAACAAGAAATTGACATTTCAGGATTAACACAAAACCCTGGATATTAAAATAACAACTATGAGAAAATTAAGATATATAATAAGCACTTTATTTGCAACACTTTTACTTTTTACATGTGTTGATGAACTTGAAAATAATTTAGATTTTGTAAATGATGTTTCTTCTCCAACTAATGTTTCAGCACTAGTTAGTATCACCCAAGATAATACAGGAATGGTTACTATTACTCCAACTGGAGAAGGTGTTGTCTCATTTACTATTGATTTTGGAGATGGAAATATTTCAGAATATATAAATCCTGGAAACAGTGCAGATAATCAATATTCTGAAGGAACATATGACGCTGTAGTTACTGCTATTGGAATAAATGGCGAGACAACTGAGACTGTGATTTCTGTTGTAGTCTCTTTTTCGGCACCTGAAAACTTGTTAGTTAATATTGAACATGTACCTGGGAGTGCTTTTGAAATTACAGTATCTGCAACAGCAGATTTAGCAACTTCATTTGAAGTTTATTTTGGTGATCAGGGCAGTGATGAAGTTCCTACTGCTATGCAAATTGGAGAAACATTAACATACGCTTATTCCGAAGTGGGAGAGTATACTGTAACTGTTGTTGCCTTAAGTGGTGGTGCTGCTACCGTTAATTATATGGAACAAGTAGTCATAGTTAACCCACTATTTTTACCAATAGATTTTGAAGATTCTACTTTAAATTATGAGTTTGTAAATTTTGGAGGAAATGAATCTACAGTAGTGCCTAATCCTATGGTAGGTGGAATTAATGAAAGTTCGACTGCTGGACAAGCAATAAAAACTGCAGGAGCAGAAACATGGGCGGGGTCATTTTTACAATTAGATGATCCAGTTGATTTTTCCTCACTTAATAATATAGCTGTTGACGTTTGGTCATCTAACTCGGGTAGCCCTAACACTCCGGGAGGTGTAGTTGTTAAACTTAAATTAGAAAATGCTGATGATCCTAATATATCTACAGAAGTTGATATGGTAACTACTATATCACAAGGATGGGAAACATTAACATATGATTTTAGTACTGCTGATTTATCACAAGAGTACCATAAAGTAGTTCTATTTTTTGATTTTGGAAACGTAGGAGATGGAGCATCTTATTATTTTGATAATATTATGTTATCCCTGCCTGCAGTATCTAATTTTAGTACGTTTGAAGATTTTGAAGGAGATGTTCCTGGCAATTTCTCTTTTGGAGGTGTAGGTAATGTTCAAGTAGTTTCTAATCCAAATCCTTTTGGCAACACGACTTCAAATGTTATGCAATGTACAAAAGATGATGGCGCAGAAACATGGGGAGGAATGGGATTTGCAGTTAATGGAGTAATTAATTTTAATGGTACAAATCAAATTAGATTACAATCCTATGCTCCTGAAGCTGGGAAAGTGGTAAAAGTGAAACTTGAAACTTCTGCTGGAAATGTTGCTGGATTAACCTATGAATATGATATGGTTACTACAGTAGCAAATCAATGGGAGACATTGACTTACGATTTTTCTGGCGCTCCAGATCTTGACTATATTACATTTACTGTTTTCTATGATTTTGGAAATCAAGCTGCTGGAATTTATCATTTTGATGAATTACAAGTAGGAAATGGTGAATTTACACCAACAGTAGCTCCAACTACTATGATTGAGGATTTTGAAGGAGATGTTCCAGGTAATTTTTCTTTCGGAGGTGTTGGCGGTATTGCTGTAGTTTCTAATCCTGATAGTTCAGGCGAGAATACGACAGCTAATGTTATGGAATGTGTAAAAGATGATGGCGCTGAGACATGGGGAGGAATGGGCTTTGAAGTAGATGTTATAGATTTTACTGGAACATCTAGTCAAATTAGACTTAAATCTTATTCGCCCGAAGTTGGAAAAGTGATAAAAGTAAAACTTGAAACTTCTGCCGGGAATGTTGATGGATTAACCTATGAATACGATATGGTTACTACAGTAGCAAATCAATGGGAGACATTGACTTACGATTTTTCTGCTGCCCCAGATCTTGATTATGTTTCATTCATTGTTTTTTATGATTTTGGAAATCAAGACGGAGGAGTTTATAGATTTGATCAGATAGAATTAGTTAATTAAAATATAAATTATGAGAATAACAAAAAACGACATTAGGTTATCAATTTATGCTTTTTTACTAGCATTTATAACTGCCTTTTTAACATCATGTGAAACTGAAAATTATGAATTTGGAGACATAACAAATCCTTCTAATCTAACAATCTCTGCAGACATAGTTGGGGCTGATACGGATAATCCTTATGGTGATGGTAGTGGAACGGTTAATTTTACTGCTGTGGCAGACGGTGCAATAACTTATAAATTTGTAGCTAATGGTATCGAATACATGCGGCCTAGTGGAATCTTTTCAATAGATTTTTCTAATACGGGAACACATATGTATGAAGTAACTGTAATTGCTTCTGGCACAGCGGGGATAATGACTAATGGCTCTATTCAAGTAGAAGTGTTAGTTACTTATGAACCTCCAGCAGAGTTAGTAAATGCTTTAAGTACTGGAAGTTGGAGAGTTAAAGCTGAAGCTTCAGGACATATGGGTGTTGGACCAGCTGATGATCAAGCTCCAGACGGTGTAGCTTTATGGTGGAATGCAAACCCTTTTGATAAAGCTGAAACGGGAATGTATGATGATAGATTTATTTTTTCTACTGAAGGAAACATGACATATCAAACTAATGGAAGTATTTTTGGAAAAGCACCACCATTAGAAGATGAATTTTTTGGTAATCAAGATTTAGGAGATCCTAATAGTGATAATGAACATCCTTATTACCCTGTAGATGACTTCGACTCAGTTTGGACAATAAGTGAGCCAGGAGGTGTAGAAACATTATCTTTCACGGGAAATGGATTTTTAGGCTTTTATGTTGGAGGGACACATTCCTATCAAATCTTATCAAGAAATTCGAACACTATATATCTTAAAACTATTGGCTGGGATGGTTTGTCTTGGTTTATATTAATAACAAATGAGCAGTAAAATAGTTATTTAATAAATTTATATATTTACGCTCAATATATAACCTATTACAGATGATTATGAGATTATATTATATTTTATTCATTATATTTTTTTCATGCTCATCTAATGGTGATGATTCTACACCAAACCCACCAGAAGAAATAATACCTAGTAATCTAACACTTACTATTAATTTAGTTGGGACCAATACTGATAATCCAAATGGAGATGGAAGTGGAATAATTCAATGTTCTGCAAATGCAGATGATGCAATTTCATATGGATATAGATTTGGAAATGGAACAGAATTAGAAAGTGTTTCAGGAAATTATGAATATACTTATACCAATCCTGGAATCAATACTTATACAATCTATGTTTATGCTTATTCATCTACTGGGCATTCTATAAGCACATCTGAATCAATTACAATTTATGTTGAAGAATCTAATCCAACAGTCATTTGGTCTGACGAATTTAATACTGATGGAGCACCTAATAGTGAGAATTGGATTTATGAAATTGGAACCGGATGTCCAGATTTATGTGGTTGGGGGAATGGCGAGTCACAATATTATACTGATAGAGCAGATAATGTAAAGATTGAAAATGGTTTATTAAAAATAACAGCTAAGACAGAGTCATATAGTGGTAGTAATTATACATCGGCAAGAATTATTTCTAGAGATAAATATGAATTTCAATATGGTCGTGTAGATATTAGAGCAAAACTTCCTACAGGAGCAGGAACTTGGCCTGCATTGTGGATGTTAGGGGCTAATCATCAAAGTGTAGGATGGCCTGCATGTGGTGAGATTGATATTATGGAGCACTGGGGTCATCATCCTACATTTATTTCTGGAGCAATACATACTCCTGATAGTTTTGGAAATACTCAGAACACAGGAGAGACAATAATTAGTGATTATTCAACCCAATTTCATATATACTCAATTAATTGGACATCAGAAAAAATAGAATTTTTTGTAGATGACAACATTTTTTACACTTACAACCCTTCACCAAAAACTGAAACCAATTGGCCATTTGATGCTCCTGCATTTTTTATTTTAAATGTTGCTATGGGTGGTAGTTGGTTTGATATTGATCCAAATTTCGCAGAATCAACTATGGAAGTTGATTATATTCGTGTTTACCAATAGATTTACTGTATTATGAGAAAATTAATTACTTTATTATTAATTACTGTACTTATTGTTTCATGTGTTAATAATTCAGAAAAGGAAACTTTCATCAATGATTTGTTATCTCAAATGACACTAGATGAAAAAATTGGGCAAATGAATCAATACAATGGGTTTTGGGATGCAACAGGCCCTATGCCAGAAGGCGAATATCAAAAAGCTAGATATAGAGATTTAAAGAATGGTTTAGTTGGTTCTATGTTAAATGTAACTGGAGTTGATAATGTTAGAGCACTTCAGAAGATCGCTGTTGAAGAGACTAGGTTGGGTATTCCTTTAATTTTTGCATTTGATGTCATTCATGGATATGAAACAATAAGCCCTATTCCACTTGCTGAATCTGCAAGTTGGGATTTAGAAGCTATAGAAAAATCAGCGAGAGTTGCTGCAATTGAAGCATCAGCTGCCGGATTAAATTGGACCTTTGCCCCAATGGTTGACATATCTAGAGATGCTAGATGGGGTAGAGTTATGGAAGGAGCAGGAGAGGACCCTTTTCTTGGAAGTTTAATTGCTAAGGCAAGAGTAAAAGGTTTTCAAGGAGATGATCTTTCAGCTTTTAATACCATTGCAGCATGTGCAAAGCATTTTGCCTCTTATGGGTTTGCAGAAGCGGGAAGAGATTATAATACAGCTGACACAAATGAGTATACATTGTTTAATACAATACTACCTCCATTTAAGGCTGCTGTTGATGCTGGAGTAAGTACATTTATGAATTCATTTAATACTGTAGATGAAATTCCTGCAACAGGCAGTACATTCTTACAAAGAGATATTTTAAAGGGAGAATGGGGTTTTAATGGCTTTGTAGTTTCTGACTGGGGATCAATAGGAGAAATGATACCACATGGATATGCTAGAGACGGAGCACATGCAGCTGAAATTGCTGCAAATGCAGGGTCTGATATGGATATGGAATCTAGCTTATATGTTAGAAAACTAAATGAGTTAGTGACAAGTGGAAAAGTAGATATTTCTATTGTTGATGACGCTGTAAGTAGAATTCTAGGGGTTAAATATGATCTAGGATTATTTGATGATCCTTATAAATATTGTAATAAAGAAAGAGAAAAAGAAATTATTGGATCTAAAGAAAATCAAGAAGCAGTATTAGATATTGCTAGAAAATCAATAGTTCTGTTAAAAAATGAAAATCAGCTACTACCACTTAAAAAGAATAATCAAACTATTGCAGTAATTGGCCAACTAGCTAATGATAAGAATAGTTCTATTGGAAATTGGAGAGGAAGAGGCATTGCAAACTCTGCTATTTCAGTTTTAGAGGGGTTAAAATCCTATGAGGGTAACAAATTAATTTATAAAAAAGGAGTAGATGTATATTATGGTGACACAAACTTTTTCACTCGACTTGATATAAATTATAGCGATAGAAGTGGTTTTAATCAAGCGAGATTAGCAGCAAAATCTTCCGATGTTGTTATTATGGTTTTAGGAGAAGAAGGATTTCAAACTGGAGAAGGAAGAAGCAGAACAAATTTATTATTACCAGGATTACAACAAGAACTTTTAGAGGAAGTTTACAAGGTTAATAAAAATGTAGTCTTAGTGCTGGTTAATGGGAGGCCATTAAATATTAGTTGGGCAGATGAAAATATTCCTGCCATAGTTGAAGCATGGCAGCTTGGGAGTCAAGCTGGAAATGCTATCGCACAAGTATTATATGGAGATTATAATCCAAGTGGAAAGTTAACAATGTCTTTCCCTAGAAATGTAGGTCAAGTACCTATATACTATAATTACAAAAATACTGGAAGGCCTAGTAAATCACAAAAAACTGTTACAGCTTCTGCTTATTCGGATGTAGAAAACAGTCCTTTATATCCATTTGGTTATGGCTTGAGTTATACTAGCTTTGATTATTCAGATTTAAAGATAAGTTCAGATAGTATGAATGTTAATCAGAGTATCATTGTTTCGGTTACTGTAGCTAATTCTGGAAAATATAAAGGAAAGGAAGTAGTACAATTATACACACGTGATCTTTACGGAAGTTTAACAAGGCCATTAAAAGAGCTTAAAGGTTTTAAAATGGTTGAATTAGAACCAGGAGAATCTAAGACAGTCAATTTTACTATTGATAATTCTTTATTAAAATACTATACAGTCAATAAGAAATGGGAATCTGAGTCTGGTGATTTCAATGTTTATATAGGTGGAGATTCTAATGTTGAGATCTTTAAGAAATTCAAATTAATAGATTAAGTAACTACAGAATATATCCCCAAAATTGTATTAAATATATAATAAGATATACAATACAAGTAACAAACTTTATTAAACTAGAAGCTACAAATCCAATTAATACTCCAACTGAAGATTTAATAGATTTTTTCAAATCATTATTGAATATTAATTCACCAATTAATGCACCGAAAATAGGGCCTAATAAAATTCCAAAAGGTATTGGACTTAATAACCCAATAATAAGGCCAATTACTGCACCTATTATACCATACTTAGTAGCTCCAAAATATTTTGAACCATATATTGGAATTAGATTGTCAAGAAAAAATATTATTATGGCAATTACGAATGTTATAGCTAGTATGCTGTTATCTATTTCAATTGTTGGAATTAAATTAAGAAGAAATAGACCAAACCAGGATGTAAGAGGGCCTGGTATTACAGGCATAAAACTTCCTACAATACCTATGATAATTAATAGTGAAGATATTATAATTAGAAAAAGATCCATTGATATTATTCGTTAAAATCTATTAAATTTATTAAATTAAATTATTATATATTACAGATGATGAGATATATTATTTCTTTATTTTTTTTAGTTTTTTTATTTTCATGTGAATTGAATATAAATAAAAAGAAAAGTGTAGATGAAATACTAGATGAAGAATGGAGAACATTTAATTGGTCAGATGTAGATGAATACCCATCATTTTCTCGTTGTGACTCCTTGCAAAATCTATCGTTAAAGAAACAATGCTTTATTACAACGTTAAGTGATCAAATTTCTGAGGATTTGATCATTAATACAAAGACTGTTAATAGAACAATTCAAGATACTGTAATGTTGAGATTTGTTATTTCAAAAAATGGAGAAATTACCTTAGAGGAATTAATAGTTGATAAAAATATTATTGATTTAAAGGGAACTATTAACTCTTCTTTTGAAAGTAGTATAGATAAATTACCAAAGATTTTTCCAGCAATTAAAAGAGGTCAACAAGTTAATGTAAAATTTTCTTTGCCGATATTTGTTTCAACAGAATAAAAAAATCTAAATGTCAGATGAAAAAATAATTTTAGGAATTGATCCAGGAACTACCATAATGGGGTTTGGGCTTATTAAAATTATTAATAAGAAGATGGAGCTTATTCAAATGAATGAGCTAAACTTAACCAAGTATAAGGATCACTATTTAAAACTAAAATTAATTTTTGAGAGAACAATTGAGTTAATTGATACTTATACTCCAGATGAAATTGCTATTGAGGCCCCATTTTTTGGAAAGAATGTTCAAAGTATGTTAAAACTTGGAAGAGCTCAAGGAGTTGCAATGATTGCAGGTTTATCTAGAGAAATACCAATAACAGAGTATTCGCCAAAAAAAATTAAAATGTCTATTACTGGAAATGGAAATGCTAGTAAAGAACAGGTAGCAAAAATGTTACAGAATTTATTAAAAATAGAGAAACTCCCTAAGAATTTAGATGCAACGGATGGCCTAGCAGCCGCGGTTTGTCACTTTTATAATGGAGGTAAATCTAATAATAAAAAAAAGTATTCAGGCTGGAGTAGTTATGTTAGTCAAAACAAAGATAAATTAGTTTAATTATCGCTGGAATTTATATTCATATCCCTTTTTGTAAGCAATCTTGTTATTATTGTAATTTTCATTTTTCTACATCCTTGAAAAATAAGAATGCATTTATTGAATCTATATTACAAGAAATAGAATTAAGGAAAGATGAATTAGGATCTGATAAAGTAAATACGATATATTTTGGAGGTGGGACTCCTACAGTGTTAGAAATAAAAGAAATAAACAGAATTATAAATTCTGTTTTTAAAAATTTTAAAACAATTGAAAATCCAGAGATTACTATTGAGGCTAATCCAGATGATCTAAACGAATCTAATCTTAAATATTTATCAGAAAATTTTAATAGAATTAGTATTGGAGTTCAATCCTTTTATGATAAAGAGTTGAAGTTGATGAATAGGCTCCATAGTTCAAATCAAGCAAAAAAATCAATAGAGTTATCTAAAAAATATTTTTACAACATATCAATAGATCTTATTTATGGCATTCCTGGATTATCAGATGAAAAATGGATGAAAAATATAGAAAAAGTTAAAGAGTATAATTTGCCACATGTTTCAGCATATGCTCTAACAGTTGAGCCAAAGACCACTTTAAAAAAACTAATTGAACAAGGTAAAATTGATAATATCGATGATAGAGTCTTAAAAAGACAAAATAAAATAATTGCAACTGAGTTAGGAAAAAGCAATTACCTAAATTATGAGCTTTCTAGCTTTGCACAAAAAGGTTATATGTCAATAAATAATAGTGCATATTGGAAGAGAAAGAATTATATAGGTTTAGGCCCATCTGCTCATTCTTTTAACGGAAAGCAACGAATGTGGAACATTAATAATAATATTAAGTATATAAAATCTTTAAAAAAAAACACTCTTCCAATTACAATTGAGAACTTAACCAATATCGATATTTATAATGAAATAGTAATGACAGGGCTAAGGACAATGTGGGGAATTTCTTTAGATGAAATAGAAAATAATCTTGGAAAAGATTTTAAGGATTATTTACTGAATAAATCAAGAATTAAAATTCAAAATAATTTAATTACTCTAGATAATAATTATCTAAAAATTACGAAGAAAGGCAGATTTCTTTCTGATGGTATTGCTTCAGACTTGTTTATGTTAAACTAGATTATTTGATTTCTTAAAAAAATCTTATCTTCAATAAATAAATTATACAATTATGAAATGGGAAGGTGTTATGCCAGCTGTTACTACTAAATTTACTCATGATGATAAGTTAGATTTAGATTTATTTAGCAAAAACATTTTAGCTCAATTAGATGCTGGAGTTAGTGCAATAGTTCTTGGAGGCACATTAGGTGAGGCGAGTACTTTAACAGCTGAAGAAAAAAATATTTTAACAAAAAAAACAATAGAATTAAACGCAGGAAGAATACCTGTGGTAGTTAATATCGCAGAACAGTCTACTAAGGATGCTATTAACACAGCTAGATCTGCTGAAGAAAATGGGGCATCTGGATTAATGGTATTACCACCTATGCGTTATAAGTCTTGTGATGTAGAAACTGTAAAATATTTTAAGGATATAGCAATAAGCACATCTCTTCCAATAATGATATATAATAATCCAGTTGATTACAAGATTGAAGTAACTCTTGATATGTTTGATCAACTACTAGAGTTGGATAATATTCAAGCTGTTAAAGAATCCACTAGAGATATCACAAATGTTACAAGGATAAAAAACAAGTTTGGGGATAGATTAAAAATAATGACAGGAGTTGATACATTAGCTTTGGAAAGTTTAATAATGGGTGCAGTTGGGTGGATTGCAGGTCTTGTCTGTGCATTTCCAAAAGAGACAGTAGCTATTTATAAATTACAAAAATTGGGAAAAATAGATCAAGCAATTAGTATATATAGATGGTTTCTTCCTTTGTTGGAATTGGATATTAATTCAAAATTGGTTCAAAACATTAAGTTAGCTGAGACTTATACTGGATTGGGATCAGAACATGTTAGAGCACCTAGATTGCCTTTAAGTGGAAATGAAAGAAAATTAGTCATTTCTATAATTGAAAGGGGATTAGAAACAAGGCCAGATTTATCAAAATATAATTATTAAAAAACTATATGCTTACAGGAAAAAATTTTATTGGAAATAAATTATCTTCATTAGGGAATGTGACTTTTCAAACATTTAATCCCGAATTAAATAAAAATAATAATCAAATCTTTTATGAAGCTAGTGATGATGAAATATTAGAGAGCGTTAATCTTGCAAAAATTGCATTTGAAAGCTATAAAAAAACAACTCCAAAAGAAAGATCAAAATTTTTAAACTCTATTGCAGATGAACTAGTAGCTGTAAGTGATAATTTACTTCAGGTTTATTGCTCTGAAACAGGTTTGCCAGCTGGGAGATCAAGAGGTGAATTAAAAAGAACAATAGGACAATTAAGATCTTTTGCTGATTTGGCTTTAGATGGTAGCTGGGTTGAAGCATCAATTGATACAGCTATCCCTGACAGAGAACCAATTCCAAAGCCTGATTTAAGAAAAATGATGATACCGCTTGGCCCAATTGTTGTTTTTGGAGCAAGCAATTTTCCATTAGCCTATTCAACTGCTGGAGGTGATACAGCTTCAGCCTTAGCTGCTGGATGCCCAGTTATTGTTAAATCTCATCCAATGCATGCTGGTACTGGTGAAATTGTCTCTGGCGCAATAATTAGTGCTGTCAAAAAAAATAATATGCCTAATGGTGTTTTCTCTAATTTAAATAGTAGAGATATAAATGTTGGAGTTCAATTAGTGAATCATACAAACGTTAAGGCTATTGGATTTACTGGGAGTTTAAAGGGAGGAAGATCAATTTATGATTTAGCATCAAAAAGAGATATTCCTATACCTGTTTTTGCTGAAATGGGAAGTACGAATCCAATAATAATTATGCCTGATAAAATTAAAAATGATTATCAGGAACTTGCAGTAAAATTTGCTAAATCTATTACTGTTGGTTCAGGTCAGTTTTGCACAAATCCTGGAATGATAATTTCTATTAAAGGAAGTGAAATGGATAGATTTATTGAATGTCTAAAATTAGAAATAAATAAAATTG
>SGZI01000021.1 GCA_004213965.1 Flavobacteriales bacterium | reverse complement strand
AAATCTGGCAATAACTTGAAAAAAGAATCAGAATAATCAGTTCCAAATTGTGTGTTTTTTGAATTATATGCATGTGCTGTAAAGCCTGGGCTAATAGTAAATTTTCCTGTTTTTAACCTATAATGCATTCCTAAATATAAATCAGTAAAAGTATAATCTGTATCATTATAATCTAGACCATCATTAATCATAGGAGTCGGATAAAAAATACTATTTTCTATAAATTGAAAAATCTCAGAATCAAATTTTTGATTGCTATATATAGCTCCTAAAGT
The DNA here is from genome assembly GCA_004213965.1 of Flavobacteriales bacterium. Lineage (GTDB taxonomy): Bacteria > Bacteroidota > Bacteroidia > Flavobacteriales > Flavobacteriaceae. The sequence continues at coordinate 20,946 of SGZI01000021.1, read as the reverse complement.
AAAATTTAGGTCACTCTTAATGTTTAAAATATTCCAATAATCTAATTTTGCATCCAATTGATTAGATTTTACTTTTCTCTCTTGAGCAAGATTGAAATTTGATTCAGTAGTAACAAGCCCTAATCCAATAGCAGTTGATTGATAATTTAAGTTATTCTCCAAAATTGCATTATAAAAGGGATCTTCATTCTTAATTACATGTTGCGCTTCAAATGCAAATATATTTTTATCATCTAGCGTGTAATAGTAATTTAAATTTTGGCTGATATTGTATGTCTCTACATCCTCATTTTGATCAATTTGGCCAATTACTGAAGATAAATAATTTTGATCTTGATCCTCCTCTGTAATTCTTCCAAGTACTTCATAGTCCAATTGATTGTTAAGGTTGGGCTTATGCTTTACAGTAAATTTTCCAATTGCTAAATTACTTGTTTGAAATGTGTTTTTTTCAGTATTTTCATCAGGAATTCCAAGACCTTGATCAATATATTGAGTAGAATTATTTTCTTGAAGCTCAATTTCACTGTTAGTTAAAATTGCGAAACCTGAATAATCAGTTTTCTTATTTGGTGAATAGCTAGCATTAATAGCAGCAAACTCAGTATTAATGTCTTTAGCTCTATTATTTTGTAATTGAAGGAATCCTAAGTTATTATTCCCTAAACTTATACTAGTTCCGCTTTTACCACTTGGCTTTTTAAAACCTCCTGAAAAATTCCAGAAATCTCTTTGAGTAAATGCTTGTTCTCCTATATTATTTAAATCTCCAATTACATTAATACTATAAGAGGGGCTATAATAAAAAAGCTTTGGCTGAAAAAGATGTAAGTTTTCTACAGGTGAATCACCTGCTCCTGCTGTAACCGTACCAAACCAAAATTTATCTTTTCCTTTTTTAAGTTTTATGTTTATTGCTATGTTATCCTGGTTATTTTGAACAGAACTAAGCTGACCTATTTCAGCATAGTTTTTTAATATCTCTACCTTATCCACAGCGCTTGAAGGAATGTTTTTTGAGGCAATTTTTGAATCGCCATCAAAAAAGTCTTTACCCTCTACCATCAATTTAGTTACTGCTTTACCTTCTACCTCAATTTCTCCGTCATCATTTATTTCAACTCCGGGAAGGTTCTTTAGCACATCCTCAAGTTTTCTTTCTGTTCCTGTTTTAAAAGAATCTGCATCATAAACTAGAGTGTCTCCTTTAACTACAACTGGCATCTCATAAGTTAATTCTACGGCATCTAATACATTGTTTTCATAAAGAATAAAATCTTTTGAGATGTCTGATTCTTCAGTTTTTATAAGCTGACTGTAGTTGGCCATACCAATGTAACTAACCTGTAAGTTATAACTTGAATTCTTTTTTATGGCAACTTTATATTCTCCATTAGGATCAGAAATAGCGAATGATTCAAGTGCATTTGTTTCACTATTTATTAAAATAATATTTGCAAGTTCTAAAGGTTTATTTAAGCTGTCAGTTACCTTACCTTCCATTTTTAATTGAGAAAATAATAATGAAGAATTCAGAACTAAAATAAATACAAGAAATTTTTTCATAATAATATAATTAAAATTTTCTACCAGATCTTTTTCCTCTTGACTGATACATGCTTTTCATCTCTTCCGTTTTTAATTTAACGATTTCATCGTATTCGTTTCTAGTGACTTGTTCGCCTTTAGAAGGCTTTAATATTTCATCTTTCTTTTCAGGATTCATAACAATTTTTGAACACAGAAGCACTACATTATCAGTAGTTAATTCCAATATAAGACCTGGTAATCCTCCGAATTCTCCAGGGCCATGACTTACGGGTATTTGCGGTGTATACCATGCTACGATATCAATAGTCTTTGGAACTTCAATCATTTTAGCTTCACGTTTTTTGTTAGTAGAATCTTTTGCTCTATCTCCTCTGGGTCTAGGAGGAGCAAATGCCTTACTCCAATCAAATGGTGCTTTTTTCTTAGCTATTGCCTTAAAACAAGTGTAATCTCCTATCTTCTTTTGCTCAGATGTCATCTCCCATTTTATCTCATTCATATCATCACTTACTAAAAATTTCTTTCCAAAAAATTCAACCTCCTCTAATGAGATTCTATCTTTTACATTTTTATATCTGGGACCAGCTCCTGATCCCCAGCTTCCCCAACTTCTTCCCTGTCCAGGAGCTGCTAGTCGTTCCTCTTCTTTAAAAGTAGACTCAACCTTATTGAAAGTTAAAATGAATGTCTTCTCTAACATGTTCTTCATTCTGGCCTTCATTTGATTTTTTTGCTCCGTACTCATTTTTGCTCCCCATTCCCCAAGATCAAAAGAAGTTTTTGACATATAATATGCTTTTCCCTGAAAATCTTGAGCGTAAAGAAAATTAAATGAGAATAGTGTTATAAAAATTAAGATGTAATTTCTCATAAAAATATTTTTCTCAAAGCTAGTTATTACTCATAAGACAAAATGTTAATTTCAAGTTAAAATAATCATAATTTTTTTGTACTTTCAAATCCATGAGGATTATTTTATTGCTTTATTTTTTATCTGTAAATTTTGTTTTCTTTGGACAAGAAAATATCTCATTGTTACTGAAATCTAAAACTCTACATAATGACTCAATTCAAATCTCTAACAGCTACGAAAATTATAGATTCTATTTAGTTAACAATTCAATAGTTAAAAAAAACCAGGAAGCATCCTATACTTACAATAATCTTAATTTAGGCGAACTCTATAAATTTGATTTATATAACCCATTGCAGGCAAAATTATTTTACAAGGATCAAAATTCAATAATTATTTTAGACAATAAACTAAGTGAGATTAAAAAAATCAATTTTAATTATTTCAATCCTTTGATTAATGTTGAAGAATTCTCGTCAGCAAATGAAAATAATATTTGGGTGTATGATGGAATTTCTATGAGACTTAAAAAGTATAATTTTATTAACGATTCATTTGATAATATTAATATTCCTATTGAGGGTGAAATTAAATCATTAAAAGGAAATTCTAATTATTGCTGGCTACTTACAGACAATCACTTATATAAATTTAATTATACAGGATCGTTGATTTATAAAATTGAAATTAATCAAATAGAATCCTTTAATTTTTATAAAAATTATCTGATTTTTCAATCGAAAAACAATCTGATATTAATCAATGAGATTGATAAAACACTGAAAAAAATTATTCATCCAAAATTATTTATAAAAGATTTTTTTGTAATCGACGAAACCTTGTATATTTATGATGAGGATTTTTTAAATCAATTTCAAATTAAAATAAATTAAACTATGCATATTGCTATAGCAGGAAATATTGGTGCTGGAAAAACTACACTATCCAAATCACTTGGCAAGCACTACGAATATGATATTGAACTTGAAGATGTTGTAGATAACCCTTATCTAGATGATTTTTATAGTCAAATGGAAAGATGGAGTTTTAATCTTCAAATCTATTTTCTAAATAGTCGTTTTAGACAACTAAGAGATATTATTAATAGTGAAAGAAATGTAATTCAAGATAGAACCATTTATGAGGATGCAAATATTTTTGCTCCAAATCTTCATGCAATGGGACTTATGACAAATCGTGATTATGAAAACTACAGATCTCTTTTTGATTTAATGGAGGGGACTGTTCAAGCTCCTGACCTATTAGTGTATCTTAGAAGCTCTATCCCAAATTTAGTATCGCAAATTCATAAAAGAGGCAGAGAATATGAAAATTCTATAAGTATAGAATACTTAAGTAGACTAAATGAGAGATATGAAGCATGGATTCATAATTATGATAAAGGAAATCTGCTAGTAATAGATATTGATGATCTTGATTTTGTTGAAAACAAAGATGATCTAAAAAATATTATTGCAATGATCGATGAGAAAATCAATTCTTAACATAATTACTCATTATCTTCTGAATCATTCATAATCATTTCAGTATCGTGATGTGTATCACTTGTAGAATAATGATCTAATGAATGACCTCCTAAAATAGGTGCAATAACAAGACCTATAAGACAAGTAAGTTTAATTAAAATATTCATTGAAGGTCCAGAAGTGTCTTTAAATGGATCACCTACAGTATCACCAGTAACAGATGCCTTGTGAGCCTCAGACCCTTTGTATGTCATTTCTCCATTAATCTCCACTCCAGCCTCAAATGATTTTTTTGCATTATCCCATGCTCCACCAGCATTGTTTTGGAAAATAGCCCATAACACTCCACTTACTGTTACCCCAGCCATATATCCACCTAACATTTCAGCTATATCTTGATTGTCCATACCCATTAACATAGGCAATACAGTAATAAGTATAGGAGTTCCAATAGTTAATATTCCTGGTAACATCATTTCCTTTAATGATGCTTGAGTTGATATAGCAACACATTTATCATATTCAGGTTTTGCAGTTCCTTTCATAATTCCTGGAATTTCTTTAAACTGCCTTCTAACTTCATATACCATTTCCATTGCAGCCTTACCTACAGCGTTCATTGCTAATGCAGAAAATACAACAGGGATCATTCCTCCAACAAATAACATTGCTAAAACTGGAGCCTTGAAAATATTAATTCCATCAATCCCCGTAAAAGTTACATAAGCTGCAAAAAGTGCTAATGAAGTTAATGCTGCAGAAGCAATAGCAAATCCTTTTCCTGTAGCTGCTGTAGTATTACCAACAGAATCTAATATATCTGTTCTTTCTCTTACAATAGGATCTTGTTCGCTCATTTCTGCGATACCTCCAGCATTATCAGAAATTGGACCAAAAGCATCAATTGCTAATTGCATACCAGTAGTTGCCATCATGGCTGATGCTGACAAAGCAACGCCATAAAATCCAGCAAAAGCATAAGCAGCCCAAATTGCAGCTGCAAACAATAATACTGAACCAAAAGTAGATACCATACCAGTTGCTAATCCTGCAATAATATTAGTAGCGGCACCAGTACTAGATTTTTGAACAATTTCAAGAACAGGTTTTTTACCCAGTCCTGTATAATACTCGGTAATAGATGAAATTAACCATCCCACTACAAGCCCTGTTAGCGTTGCATAGAACACATTCATTGATGAAATATCTCTAGCTCCTTCTCCAAAAAATTGCATAGTCATAGTTTCAGGCAACATATAACCTACAAGAAAATAGCATGTAATAGCCACTAAAAATATAGAAAGCCAATTTCCTTTATTTAAGGCTCCCATTACCTCATCTTCTTTAGCATCATTAGAGTTAATCTTTACTACCATTGTTCCAATTAGAGATATGATAATTCCTACACCTGCAATTGCCATCGGCAATAGAATTGGGCCAATACCTCCAAAGACATCATCAACAGATCCTCCCATGTCCTTAATCACATAGTTGCCAAGGACCATTGCTGCCAATACTGTTGCGACATAAGACCCGAATAAATCAGCTCCCATTCCTGCAACATCTCCTACATTATCTCCTACATTGTCAGCAATTGTGGCTGGATTTCTAGGATCATCTTCAGGAATTCCTGCTTCAACTTTTCCAACTAAATCAGCTCCGACATCAGCTGCCTTAGTATATATTCCTCCACCTACTCTAGCAAATAATGCAATTGACTCTGCTCCTAGAGAAAACCCTGCTAGAGTTTCAAGGACAATTGTCATATCATCAACAGATGTCCACGCGCCACTCATAAAAAATTGAAAGAAGAATATAAAAAATGCTGTTAGACCAAGCACAGCTAAACCAGCTACTCCTAATCCCATAACAGTTCCTCCTGCAAATGATATATTCAATGCATCAGGCAAACTCGTCTTAGCAGCCTGGGTTGTTCTTACATTTGTTTTTGTGGCAATTTTCATACCCATATTTCCAGCAAGTGCTGAGAAAAAAGCACCAAACACAAATGCTACAACAATTAATATATGTGTAGTAGGAACAACAAATGATATTCCTGCCAGTACTAAACTGACTGCAATAACAAAAATTGATAATAATTTATATTCTGCATTTAAAAATGCTAATGCCCCAACATATATGTGATCTGAAATTTCTTTCATCTTCCCATCACCGGCATCTTGTTTCATAACCCATGATCTTTTGTAAAATACGTAGGCTAAACCTAGAAGTGCCATAGCAATTGGCATATATATCATCATTGCATCCATAATTGTATATTTTTTTATTTAGTTGGCAAAAATAATGAAATAGCTGTAATTAAAAAACACTCAGATATTTTATTTATATAACACCTTGTGTACTGCTTTTACCACATCTTTACTATTTGGAAGCCATTCTTGTAGTAGTACTGGAGAGTATGGGGCCGGTGTATCAGCTGTATTAATTTTTTCTATAGGTGCATCTAAATAATCAAAAGCCTGTGATTGAACCTGATATGTAATTTCAGTTGAGACATTGCCAAAAGGCCATGCCTCTTCAAGAATAACAAGTCTATTGGTCTTTTTAACTGATTCAATTATAGTTTTATGATCCATTGGCCTTACAGTTCTTAGATCAATAATTTCACAAGAAATATTTTCCTTAACTAATTCATCGGCAGCTTTATAAGCTTCCTTAATAATTTTTCCGAATGAAACAATGGTAACATCTTTTCCTTCTCTTTTAATATCTGCCACTCCTATAGGGAGGGTGTATTCTCCTTCTGGCACCTCACCCTTATCACCATACATTTGTTCACTTTCCATAAAAATTACAGGGTCATCATCTCTTATTGCAGATTTTAATAGTCCTTTCGCATCATAAGGATTTGATGGTACGATTACTTTTAATCCAGGGGTATTTGCATACCAACTTTCAAAAGCTTGAGAATGCGTCGCTGCTAATTGGCCTGCAGATGCAGTTGGTCCTCTAAAAACTATTGGACAATTTAATTGCCCACCCGACATCTGTCTAATTTTAGCTGCATTATTTATAATCTGATCAATACCAACAAGTGAAAAATTAAAAGTCATATACTCAACTATTGGACGATTACCTGTCATAGTTGATCCAATAGCAACTCCTGCAAATCCCAATTCCGAAATAGGGGTGTCAATTACACGCTTATCTCCAAATTCATCAAGCATTCCTTTGGATGCCTTATATGCTCCATTGTATTCAGCAACTTCCTCCCCCATTAAGTAGATACTCTCGTCTCTTCTCATTTCCTCACTCATTGCCTCACACACGGCTTCTCTAAATTGAATTGATCTCATTAAATCAAATTTTCAGCAAAAATAATAAACTTAAATTTTAATTAAATACTATAGTAAAAAATATTTGTTTGATAATAAAACTTTTAAGTTAAATTATGTATTTTTGTGTACCAAATTTTACCCTTTAAATATAATGAAAATATTAGTATGTATAAGTCATGTTCCAGACACCACATCAAAAATAAATTTCACGGAAAATAATTCAAAATTTGACAAAAATGGTGTGCAATTTGTAATTAATCCAAATGATGAATTTGGATTAACAAGAGCAATGTGGCTTAAAGAAAAACAAGGAGCATCTGTTGATGTAATTAATGTTGGTCTTTCTGATACTGAGCCAACTTTAAGAAAAGCACTTGCTATTGGTGCAGATAAGGCAATTAGAATAAATACGGAGCCAAAAAATGGCCTTAATGTAGCCAAACAAGTTGCCAGTTTAGTTAAATCTGAAAACTATGATTTAGTTATTGGAGGACGTGAATCTATAGACTATAATGGCGGTATGGTTCCAGGAATGATTGCAGCACTAACAGACTATAATTTTGTTGACAAATGTATTAGTATAGAAATTAATAATGGCAGTGTAACAGCAAGTCGAGAAATTGAAGGTGGTAAAGAAATTGTTGAATCAAAACTACCAATTGTAATTGCTGGCCAAAAGGGTATTGTAGAAGAAAGTGATTTACGAATTCCTAACATGAGAGGAATTATGATGGCTAGAAGAAAAGAACTTCAAGTAGTAGATCCAATTGATATTGACGATTCTACAAGTTCAGTAAATTTTGAAAAACCTCAACCAAAAGCGGAAGTAACATTAGTTTCATCAGAAAATGTTGATGAATTAATAAATCTTCTTCATAAAGAAGCTAAAGCAATATAACAATGGCAATATTAATATATGCAGAATCAGAAAACGGAAAGTACAAGAAGGATTCATTTGAAATTGCTTCATATGCTAAAGTAGTTGCCGATAAATTAAACACCTCAGTAACTGCTATATCAATTAACGCAGATAATCCAAATGAACTAGGAGATTATGGAGTTAGCAAAGTATTAAATATTTCAAGTGATAATTTAAAAGATTTTAATGCTTTTTTATATGCTGATGTAATCAAACAAGCATTTGAAAAAGAAGATTCAAGTATTGTTATAATAAGTTCAAGCTCAAATACTAAATATCTTGGATCAATTTTATCAGTAAAAATAAATGCTGGATATATTACAAATGTTGTTGATGTTCCTAAAGAATTTAATCCTATTACGGTTAAAAGAAATTCATTCACCAATAAAGCATTTGAATATGCAAAAGTAAATTCTAAAAATAGTCTTTTAGCTATCTCTAAAAATTCTCATGGAATTATTGAAAATAAAACAACTGCTCAAATTGAAAATTTTGAAGTCAGTATAGAGAGCTCAGATACTACTGTTAAATCTACAGAAAAGGCAACCAATAAAGTAACTATTGCTGATGCTGAAATAGTAATTTCAGGTGGTAGAGGGCTCAAAGGCCCTGAAAACTGGGGAATGATTGAGGAACTAGCTGATATTTTAGGAGCAGCAACTGCATGCTCAAAACCAGTGTCAGATTTAGGATGGCGCCCTCATAGCGAACATGTCGGGCAAACTGGTAAATTAGTTTCATCTAATTTATATATTGCTATTGGTATCTCGGGAGCAATTCAACATTTAGCTGGCATAAATTCTTCAAAAGTTAAAGTAGTTATAAATACTGATCCCGAAGCTCCTTTCTTCAAATCTGCTGACTACGGAATAGTAGGTGATGCCTTTGAGGTTGTCCCAAAATTAATTGAAGGATTAAAAACTTTCAAATCACAAAACGCCTAAGCATTTTTCTATTTGATTAAAAATATTACATTTGTTACTAATCATAGTAGATCATTAAATGGATTTAATTAGACTTTTAATTAACGGGATTTCATATAGCCAAACTCAAAATGGAGCTTATGCTTTAATTCTTAGTGAACTTGAAGGCGAAAGAAAACTTCCAATTGTTATTGGGACATATGAAGCACAATCTATTGCTATTTCAATTGAAAAAGATATCAAACCTCCAAGGCCATTAACTCATGATTTATTTAAAAGTTTTTGTGAAAGGTTTGATATAATTATCAAAAGAGTAATAATTCATAAACTAGTTGATGGAGTTTTTTATTCAAGCATCATTTGTGATAGAGATGGAGTTGAAGAAATAATTGACTCAAGGACTAGTGATGCAATAGCTCTAGCAAGTAGATTTGATGCTCCAATTTTTACTTATGAAAATATACTCGAAAAGGCTGGGATCATAATTGAAATTGAAGAATATGATGATGAAGAAAAAATATTATTTAAAGAACTATTCTCTGAAGAAACAACATTAGCAAATTCTGATGATTTTAAGGATAAAACTATAGATGAGCTTCAGAAATTACTAAAAATAGCTGTTCAAAATGAAAATTATGAAACAGCTGCAAAAATAAGAGATGAAATATCTAATAGGTAAATATAAGTCTATAGCATTAATAATTGTAGCAATTTTATTTTCTACAACTGCTTCTTCACAAAACATTGACTCTAATGAAATAATTCAAAGCTCTGGTTTCACAATTAATACTCTTATTAGAGGTATGATTGGAATGGCATTTTTAATTTTTGTTTCCTTTCTTTTAAGCAATAACAAAAAAGCAATAAACTGGAAAACAGCGGGTTTTGGATTGTTAATACAATTAATACTTGCTGTTGGTGTATTAAAAGTTGGATGGATTCAAGAAATATTTGAATTTGCCGGGAAAATTTTTGTTAAGATTTTAGAATTTACAATGGAAGGAACTAAATTTCTATTTGGAGATTTAGTTAGTTTAGACAATTTTGGAAATGTATTTGTTTTTGCAATTTTACCCACTGTTATATTTTTCGCAGCTCTAACATCTGTTTTGTTTTATTTTGGAATAATTCAAAAAGTTGTTAAACTTATGGCCTTGATGTTATCAAAAATTTTGGGTGTCTCAGGACCAGAAAGCCTGAGTGTTGCAGGAAATATATTTTTAGGTCAAACAGAATCTCCACTAATGATTAAAGCGTATCTAGAAAAGATGACTAAGTCGGAAATTTTGCTAGTTATGATTGGCGGTATGGCTACAGTTGCTGGAGGGGTATTAGCAGCATATATTGGATTTTTAGGAGGTGAAGATCCTGAATTAAAAATATTTTATGCCAAACATCTTTTAACAGCGTCTGTTATGGCAGCTCCAGGAGCAATAGTAATATCAAAAATACTCTATCCTGAAACAGAAAAAATTGATACTAATATAAATATTACTCAAGATAAAATTGGCGACAATTTTCTAGATGCTATATCTAATGGAACAACTGAAGGATTAAAATTAGCAGCTAACATTGCGGCAATGCTTCTTGTTTTTATAGCATTCATTGCAATGGGTAATTACATACTAGATCAATTTGGAGATCTTATTGAAATAAATAACTGGATTGACAATAATACAGTTTACAGTAATCTGTCTATTGAATTTGTTCTGGGCTATTTATTTGCTCCACTTATGTGGCTTATTGGTGTTGCAAAAGAAGATATGACCTTAATGGGGCAATTACTAGGAATAAAAATAGTAGCAAGTGAATTTATTGGATATATTCAACTAGCTGATTTAAAAGAAGCTTCTAGTCTTGTTCATTTGAACTATCAAAAATCAATAATTATAGCTACATACATGCTTTGCGGATTTGCTAATTTTGCTTCAATTGGAATACAGATTGGAGGTATAGGATCACTGGCTCCAGGACAAAGAAAAAACTTGTCTAAATTTGGATTCAAAGCATTAATTGGAGGTACACTTGCATCTTTATTATCAGCAACTATTGCAGGTATGATAATTGGGTAAAAAGTTAATAACTTTTAGAGCTTTTATTACATCACTTATATATCAATTTTTATTTTTATCAAGCATAATATTTTCATATGAAACAATATTTAGATCTTGTAAAACATGTGCTAGAAAAAGGAGATTTTAAACAGGACCGTACAGGTACTGGAACAAAAAGTGTTTTTGGCTATCAGATGAGATTTGATTTAAGTGAAGGATTTCCAATGCTTACTACAAAAAAACTTCATCTAAAATCTATTATTTATGAATTGCTATGGTTTCTTAAAGGGGACACTAATATCAAATATCTAAATGAAAATGGAGTAAGAATTTGGAATGAATGGGCTGATGAAAATGGTGACTTAGGTCCAGTTTATGGGTTTCAATGGAGAAATTGGAATGGGGATAATATTGACCAAATAACAGAATTAATTGACAATTTAAAGAAAAATCCTAATAGTAGAAGAATGCTTGTTTCAGCGTGGAATCCATCTGTTTTGCCTGACACATCAATTTCATTTAAAGATAATGTATCTCAGGGCAAAGCAGCACTACCACCTTGCCACGCTTTTTTTCAGTTCTATGTAAATGACGGAAAGTTGTCATGTCAGCTCTATCAAAGAAGTGCAGATATCTTTTTAGGTGTTCCATTCAATATTGCTTCATACTCACTTTTTACTTTAATGATTGCGCAAGTGTGTGGATATAAGCCTGGAGATTTTATTCATACTTTTGGAGACGCACATATTTATAGCAATCATTTTGATCAAGTAAAATTACAATTGACTAGAGAACCAAAACAATTACCAACTATAGAAATTAATCCAGATATTAAGGATATTTTTAATTTCAATTTTGAAGATTTTAACTTAATCAATTACAATCCAGATCCTCATATAAAAGGAGATGTAGCTATCTAAATAATATTATGGAATCTAAAAAAAATTGTTTGACTATAATTGTTGCTGCTTCTGAGAATAATGCAATTGGAAAAAATAATAAACTTATTTGGGATCTTCCAGATGATCTACAAAGATTCAAAAGACTTACATCAGGACACCACATAATTATGGGAAGAAAAACATATGATACATTCCCTAGACTTCTTCCAAACAGAACGCATATAGTAATTTCTAATAAAAAAAATTTAGAAGTTCCTGACGAAGTTATTGTTGTAAATAATATTTCCGATGCAATAGAAATATGCAAAAATGATCCAAATCCATATATAATTGGTGGAGGTCAAATTTATAAACTTGTCATTAATATTGTAGATAAAATAGAGCTTACAAGAGTTCATAATAGTTTTGATGGTGATGCTTTTTTCCCAGAATTTAATTTAAATGATTGGAACCTTGTTTCTAAAACATTTCATGAAATTGATGAGAAACATGCGCATACATTTAGTTATGAAACATATGAAAAAAAATAATTTAAACTATATTTAATAATATGAGAGCATATATATTTCCTGGGCAAGGTGCACAACATTCTGGAATGGGGTTAGATTTATATAATGATTCTGCTTTGGCAAAAGATCTTTTTAAAATAGCCAATGACATATTAGGATTTGAAATTACCAGTATCATGTTTAGTGGATCTGCAGAAGATTTAAAACAAACTAAAGTGACTCAGCCTGCTATTTTTTTACATTCAGTAATTTTAGCTAAAACTTTAGGTGATGACTTTAATCCAGATATGGTTGCTGGACATTCTCTAGGAGAATTTTCTGCGTTAGTTGCAAATAATACACTTAGTTTTGAAGATGGATTAAAGTTGGTCTCAGCAAGAGCTCAAGCTATGCAAAAAGCATGCGATAATAATCCTGGGACTATGGCTGCTGTGCTTGCATTAGAAGATACAATTGTTGAAAGGGTGTGTAAAGAAATTGAAGGAATTGTTGTAGCTGCAAATTATAATTGTCCTGGTCAATTGGTAATTTCAGGAGAGATAAATGCTATTAATGTAGCGTGTGAAAAATTAAAAGAAAAAGGTGCTAGAAGAGCACTTGTCTTGCCAGTTGGTGGAGCTTTTCATTCACCTTTAATGGAAGAAGCAAAACAAGAACTTGAGAATGCAATTAATAATACTATGTTTAATAAACCCTCATGCCCTATTTATCAAAATGTCACATCATTTGCTGTCTCAGATGAAATGAAAATAAAAGAAAACTTAATAGCTCAACTAACATCACCAGTAAAATGGACTCAATCAATTCAAAAAATGATTGAAGACGGAGGAAATGATTTTATTGAACTTGGTCCAGGAAAAGTTTTACAAGGACTAGTTAGAAAAATAAATGGTGATGTGGAGGCAAGTTCTATATCAAGTTAATTATGATAGAAAAAAACAGAAATACTTCGATTACAATACTGATTGCTATTAGTATTATTTTGGATCAACTTAGTAAAATTTTGATTCGAAATAATGTAGATCAGTATTCAGAGGTTAAATTAATAGGTGAATATTTCATATTAACAAATGTTGAAAATAGCGGAGCATTTCTAGGGATGGGAAGTGATTTTTCTCCTGTTATAAAAATTATATTTTTATTAGTTCTCCCAATAATAGTATTGACATGGATAATGATTTATGTATATAGAGATAAAGAAATTGATAAAATATCTCTTATTGGATTCTGCTTTATAATTGGGGGAGGAATTGGAAATATCTATGATAGAATTCTATACGGCTCTGTTACCGACTTTCTTTTTATTGATTTAGGAGGAGTCTTTAAAACAGGAATTTTTAATATAGCTGACTTATCAGTTACTACAGGAATGATAATGATCTTATTAATGAGTTTTAGAAGTAAATAGATTATTTCTTATATACCACTCCATTTTTCATTACAAAAATTACATTTTCCAAAGTTGAAATATTATCTATTGGATTATCATTTGTTGCAACAATGTCAGCAATAAATCCAGCACTTATTTGGCCTAATTCATCGGCATATCCTAAAATACTAGCATTAGTAATAGTTGCTGATTGTAAACATTCCATTACAGGCATTCCAACTTCATTCATGTATCTGAATTCCTTAGCATTTCTGCCATGAGGGAATACACCGGCATCTGTGCCAAAAGCAATTTTTACTCCCTTAGCATATGCCTTCTTAAATGTGGACTGAATTTTAGGTCCAATAGCCAATGCTTTTGGAACAACAAGCTCATCATAATATCCTTCTATTTTTGCTTTCTCAGCTACTTCCTTTCCAGCAGTTATTGTAGGCACATAATATGTTCCATACTGTTTCATTAATTCCATAGTGCTTTCGCTCATTAATGTTCCATGCTCAATTGTTGTCACCCCTCCAATTATTGCTCTTTGCATTCCTTCATCGCCATGAGCATGAGCTGCTATAATCATTCCATAATCCTTAGCTGTATCACATATTGATTTAATTTCTTCAAGTGTAAATTGAGGATTTTGTCCATTTTTTGCTATACTCATCACCCCGCCTGTAGCAGTAATTTTAATATTATCTGCTCCATCTTTATAACGCTGTCTTACCGCTTTTTTAGCATCATCAACACTATTGATTACTCCTTCCTTTGGGCCAGGATCTCCTTGCATTGATTTCTTTCTTCCATTAGTTGGATCTGCATGTCCTCCAGTAGTACCTATTGCTTTACCTGCAGTAAAGATTCTCGGGCCAATAACCTTTTCTTTTTCAATTGCATTTCTTAATGATATATTTACTCCACTTCCACCTAAATCTCTAACTGTTGTAAACCCAGACATTAATGTAATTTTTGCATATTCTAGTGAATTAAAAGCAAGATCAGCCTCATTTAATGTAAACGTATTTAAATATTTTTCAGGATTATATTCACTTTCAATATGCACATGCATATCTATGAATCCAGGCATTACTGTAGCACTTGTTAAATCAATTGTAGTATCATCTGAATCAGTTGAAGTTACAAAACCATTCTTAACATCAATGATTCGATCTTTTGAAACTATAATTGTTTTATTCGTATGAACCTTTCCTTTTTTTGTATCAATTAACTTTCCACATTGAATATATGTATTTTGTGAGAACAAAATTGTTGAAAACAAAGCTAAACATATGGTTAAAATCCTTCTCATTTTAATTTTTTTAGTTAGTATGAATTAACTAATATAGGAATTTATTTTAGATGATTATTTTAATATAAAAATTAAATATTTGTATTAACTAATGTACTTTAGCTAAAAATATAATTAAAGTTATTTATAATTTACTAGTTAACATAACAGGAATTTTTATTAGAGTCTTGGCTATTTTTAGCAGAAAGATTAGACTTGGAGTAATTGGAAGAAAGGAGTCATTTAATAAAATTGCATCATCGATAAATGAAAATGAAAAGGTTATTTGGATTCATTGTTCGTCACTGGGCGAATATGAACAAGGTCTACCTGTAATTAAAAAGTTAAAAGAAAAATATAATAGCCATAAAATTGTTCTTACATTTTTATCTCCTTCTGGCTATGAAGTAAAGAAAACATCAAGTGAAGTTGATTTGGTTATATATCTTCCACTAGACTCAAACAGAAATTCTAAAAAATTTATTAAAGCCCTACACCCTGAACTAGTAGTTTTTGTTAAAAATGAAATCTGGCCAAATTATTTAAAATATATAAAAAAATATAAAATTAAGTCTGCCCTTGTTTGTGGATTATTTAAAAAAGATGATATCAAATTTTCATGGCCTTTTAATTTTTTAGCAAATAGTATTTTAAAATTTGATTATGTTTTAGTTCAAGACGAGGAATCAAAAAACACAATTCAAAGCCTTGGTCATAATAATACACATGTGTGTGGAGACACTCGATTTGACAGAGTAGATAGTACCTCAAGCCAAGATGATTCTATCAAATATATTGATCAATTTAAATCTGATAAATTGTGTCTAGTTGCTGGTAGCATTTGGAAGGAAGATCAAATAATTTTAGTTGATTATATTAATGGTTCAAAAGAAAATATAAAATTTATTCTAGCTCCACATGAAATAGATAAAAATAAAATTAATAGCTTAAGAAATTCAATCAATAAGCCATCAATATTATATTCAAAAATTTCTGAATACAATATTGACCGCAATGTATTGATAATTGATAATGTTGGAATGTTAGCAAGATTGTATAAATATGCTAACCTAGCATATATTGGTGGAGCAATGGGAAGCTCAGGTCTACACAATACCCTAGAGCCTGCGGCATTTGGAATTCCTATAATCATTGGGAAAAATTATTCAAAATTCCCTGAAGCTAAAAAAATGATAAGTCTTGGAGGCATGTTCTCAGTTAATAATCTTCAAGAATTTGAAAAACATGTTGAAAGTTTTACTAGAAGTAAATTAACAGCTGGTGAAATAGGACAAATAAATTTAAATTTTATTTTAAAAAATAAAGGTGCTACCAATAAAATTATGAACTATTTATAAATGAAAAAAATGAAAAAAATATTAATTGCTTTTATTCTACTTTTTTTTAATAACATCTATTCTCAAGACGTAAATTTAGAAAGTTTTGGGCCATCATTTAATGATCCTGTAGAAATTAAACATGCTGGAGATGATAGGCTATTTATTGTTGAGCAGCCAGGAAAAATAAAAATCTTAAATGCTGATGGTACAGCCAATTCAACTCCTTTTTTAGATATTGAAGACAAAGTTTCTAATGCGGGCAATGAACAAGGACTTCTTGGACTAGCATTCCATCCGAATTACCCATCAAATCCGTATTTCTTTGTTAACTATACAAATAATAGTGGAAATACTGTAATTGCAAAATATAATGTAAGCTCAGATCCTGATATAGCTGATACGAGTGAAACGATACTTCTAACTATTAGTCAACCATATAGCAATCACAATGGTGGTTGTATTAATTTTGGCCCTGATGGATATTTGTATATAGGGATGGGAGATGGAGGAAACGGAGGAGATCCTCAAAATTATTCACAAAACCTAAATTCTTTCTTAGGTAAAATGCTTAGAATAGATGTTGATAATGGTTCTCCATATGCTATACCTAGTGATAATCCATTTGGAGACGAAATATGGGCAAGTGGATTAAGAAATCCATGGAAATTTTCATTTGATGATAATGGTGATTTATGGATTGCTGATGTAGGTCAAAGTGCATGGGAAGAAATTAATCAAGTTACAAATGATCCTGGAGGATTAAACTATGGTTGGAGATGTTATGAAGGAAATCATACATATAACACAAGCTCTAATTGTCCTGATTCAAGTACATTAACCTTTCCCGTTGGTGAATATTCACATAGTAATAGCGGTCTCTATAAATGTTCAATAACTGGTGGATATATCTATAGAGGAAGTCAAATTAGTGAAATGAATGGAGTATATTTCTTTGCTGATTATTGTAGTGGAGAAATTGGAATGCTTTCACAAAATTCCTCATCAGATTCCTGGGATATGTATTTAGATAGTCCAAACACCAATGGATCATGGGTTGCCTTTGGAGAAGATATAGATGGAGAGTTATATGTAGCTTCTATATATGGTAGTATTTATAAGATAACTTATGCTACACTAGGATTAAATTCATGTGTTGTTGAAGTCACGAATGTAGATTGTAGTGAGGGTCAATTTTCTGTAGAGGTTAACGTAACTGATATGGGATCCTCTACATTATTAACAATGACAGATGACCTAGGAAATGTGCAGTATGCTCAAGCTACAGGTGTGGTTACATTTGGTCCATATACAGGAGCTGATGCTCATGTAATTACTGTAGAGGGAGATGATAATTGTAATCAGACATATACTGTAACCAATGTTTGTAATGATGAATGTACAGGAGCATTACCGCTTGAGGCAGGTCAGGAAATTTCAGGCGATACTAGTAATGCAACAGATTCTGGCAATAATCCTTCTAATGATTTATGGTATTCATATACTGGAAATGGGGAGAGCGATGAAATAACAATTTCTTTATGCGGCTCTTCATATGATACGTATATTCGAATATTTGACTCATGTACGGGTGATCAAATTGCTTATAATGATGATGCTTGTGGTTTACAGTCAGAAATCACCTTTACATCAGACGGAACAACAACTTACTATATAATGGTTGAAGGATATAGTGCAAATAATGGAGCATTTGTTTTATCAGTCTCTAGTACGCTAGGAGTTGATGAGATTGATTTATCAAATCTAAAAATATATCCTAATCCTACAGATGGATTAATCATATTTAATAACAATCCAGAGCCATTAGATTTAATAATCTATGACATTAATGGGAGAATAGTAATTGAACGAAAGAATTATTTCTTACAAGAACTAAATATATCTGAATTAAATGCTGGGATATATTTCATGCAAATCAATAATTTATATACTCAGAAAATTATTAAAAAATAATTCTTTAGTTACTTATCGTAAATACCGGATTAAATAGTCGACATTTGCACACGATATACAATTATGGGTAATTTTAAAGATATAGGAGTTAATGATGAATTGCTTAAATCTATTCAAGAAATGGGATTTGAGACACCCACTCCTATTCAAAAAGAATCTATACCTTATCTTCTAACAAGCAGTAAAGATTTAATTTCATTAGCTCAAACTGGCACAGGAAAAACAGCTGCTTTTGGATTACCTATTATTCAACAAATAGATCCAAAAGTAAAACATGTTCAAGCAATAGTGTTATGTCCAACAAGGGAATTATGCATTCAAATTGCTAAAGATTTAATAGCCTTTGCTAAATACCTTGATTATGTTAAAGTACTGCCTGTATATGGTGGAACAAATATCGAAAAACAGATAAAATCAATTAAAAAAGGCGTTCAAATAATAGTAGGGACTCCTGGTAGAACTAAAGATCTAATTAAGCGTAAAATACTAAAACTAGATATAGTCAATAAAGTTGTTTTAGATGAAGCTGATGAAATGTTAAGTATGGGTTTCAAAGATGATTTAGATTTTATTTTAGACAAGACCCCATCCAATAAACAAACTATGCTCTTTTCAGCAACAATTTCTAAAGAAGTAAAGAGTATATCAAAAAATTACATGAGAGATGCAAAGGAAATAGCTGTCTCTAAATTGAATTCTAGCGCAAAAAATATTGAACATCATATATATGATGTTAGCTCTAGAAATAAATATGAAGCTCTAAAAAGAATTGCTGACTTCAATCCAAATATTTATGGAATTGTTTTTTGCAGAACAAAAAGGCATACAAAAGATATAGCTAATAAATTCATGGCAGAAGGTTATAATGCTGATGCTATTCATGGAGATCTTTCTCAAAATCAAAGGGATGAAGTAATGCAAAGGTTTAGAGATAAATCTTTACAAATATTAATAGCCACTGATGTTGCAGCTAGAGGCTTAGATGTTGATGATATAACACATATAATCAACTACTCACTTCCAGATGATCCTGAAGTTTATATTCACAGAAGTGGCCGAACAGCTAGGGCTGGGAAAAGTGGTATTTCCATAGCTATATCTAATAGCAGTGAGAAAAGAAAAATTAAATCAATTGAAAAAAAAGGAGCAATTAAATTTATTCCAAAGGAAGTTCCTTCAGGAAATGAAATTTGTTCTAAACAATTGTATAAACTAATAGACAAAATTGAAAATGTTGATGTAGATGAGGAACAAATCAAACCATTTTTAGATAATATATACAAAAAACTTGAGTGGCTAAACAGAGAAGAATTGATTAAGAGATTTGTTTCTGCAGAATTCAACAGGTTTTTAAAATACTATAAGGAATCAAACAAAATTAATTCCAAAAAATCTATAAATAAGAGAAGCTCAAAAAAAGGGAATAGAAACGGAAAATCTCTTACAGCATTTTCAATTAATATTGGCAGAAAACACAGGGCAACCCCCTTAGATATTATCTCAATCGTTAATAGAGCATTAAAATCTAATGATATTGAAATTGGTAAAATTGAACTAAGCAGATATCAAACACTTTTTGAAATTGATAAAGACTATAAGGATGATTTTGTCAAGAATATCAAAAAAATTGACTTTAAAGGAAATGAGCTTATTTTAGGTAATCCGTCTGAATTTGAAGAAAAACCTTCTAGAAGAAGAAAAGACAGGAGAGGGTCTAGAAAAAAATTAGGGTCTAGAAAAAATTCAAGAAAAAAAAATAAAACTAAATCTCGCTTTAGATAATTAAAAAAGGAGATGAACTTTCGAACATCTCCTCTTTTGTACTGAAGGCGGGACTTGAACCCGCACGGATATTACTATCCATTGGATTTTAAGTCCAACGTGTCTACCAATTCCACCACTTCAGCATTATACTGTATAATATCTTCTGGAGCGAAAGACGGGATTTGAACCCGCGACCCTCACCTTGGCAAGGTGATGCTCTACCCCTGAGCTACTTTCGCAATATTTGAATGAACGAGCACTATATTAGTGCGGATGCAAATTTATAACAATTTAGGGAAAAGCAAAGAGATTTTATAAAAAAGGGGAGTATTCTTCTAATCTTTTGAATCACTTATTTTTCTTTTTATTTCACTTAACTTCAATAATGCTTCCATTGGGGTCATTGAATTAATATCAATGTCTAATAATTCCTCTTTTATTTCCTCTAAAGCAGGATCATCAAGTTTAAAAAACTCTAATTGAATATCACTCTTTATAGATTTTATGTCCTTGTTAAGCTGTTCACTAGAATGTGATTTTTCTAATTTCTTAAGTATAGAATTTGCTTTATTTAATACCTTTTTTGGCATTCCAGCCATTTTTGCAACATGAATTCCAAAACTATGTTCACTTCCGCCAGGAATTAATTTTCTTAAAAATAACACATCATTCTTTTCTTCTTTAATTGAAACATTAAAATTTTTAATT
>SGZI01000020.1 GCA_004213965.1 Flavobacteriales bacterium | reverse complement strand
AAAAATATTTCGCAGATTAAGTTTGTTGATGGTAATGTGGAAATTAAATATGATGATGGAGCTGTATTTAAATTGAAAGAAAATTGTGTTTTTGATGTTAACTATAAAAACACTAAAAATTACCCTGAAGTCGACCATTGTATTTAGGTCTAACCCATATATCTTCTTCTTTTAAAATTATTGTTCTTTACGTTTAGATTATCTAGCTTTAATTTTATCATTAAAAAACCATATGATTAAAATATATATAAATATTATTACTGGAAAAAGAAATAGTTGTTCTGAAAAAACATTTTCAATGTGATATGCGAATGATTCTGGTTCATTACCATACTTACCTCCACCCATTAGCATCGACTTTCCAGTATCCAAATTAAATCGATATTCTTTAGGTATCCACTTAGTAGATGGATAAAGAAAGTAATGAATAGCAATTTTTAGTGTTGTAATTATAAGAATTGAAATTGAAATATTCTTTTTGCGTTTTAAAAAAAATAAAAATCTGGATTTAGGTTTAGAATTACTTTTATTTGGTTTTATCTTGTCTAAAATATTTTTAATTTCTGAATCATCTTTATCTAATACTAATTGTTCTTTTTTGCTTAAACCATAATAATAATCTCTTAATTTAGAAACCTCCTTAAAATCAATTATACCTCTATTATAAAGGTTTTCTATTCTTGAATTAAAACCCTTTTGGGTATCAGATAAATTTTCGGACTTTTTTTCTTTATTCTCACTTTCAATTAATTCTTCGAGATTCTTTTCCTTCCAAATAACATTTTCATCAAAAAACTTTTTAAGTTGTTTCATTGATATCAAATCATTATAAAGCTTTATAATCTGTTCGGCTAAACTCAACTTAAATTCCTTTGAAAACGAATATTCAGTAAACCTAAATTCATTTGAAACCCAAGTAGCAAACATTTTATTTGATGTTTTTTCATCAGCTTCGGAATTGGCCTTTGCTTTGGCTGATTTAAACATTTCTATTAATGTCTTTATTTGCCCCCAATCATCCATATTGTAAAATTCATCTCCTAAACCTAAGATAGATGAAGTTGTTTCCATTTCTGTTTCAATCTCTCCGCTTTCACCACTCCTGTGTGTATATGTTAATCTTCTGTTGGATTTATTATTTAAATTTTCCATATTAGTACTATATTTTGCAATTTAATAAAAATTAATAAGAGGCATATCCTCCACTTTTAAATCCTCAACTTCTAATCCTCTTAAGTAGGTTAAACTAACTTTTAAACTTGAGTGCCCCATAGCTTTTTGTAGCTTACTTAATGACCCTGTACGCTTGTATATTTCTATAGCTCCTGTGTGTCTAAAAGAATACAATGTTATATCTCGTTCAACAGATGGTAAACACCTCTTAAAACGCCTCCAAACACCCTTAAAATAACTATTATTGTATGGTTTAGAAGTGCCTGTAAATATATTGTTGTTTACTTCGCCTCTTGCTAGCTCTTTACGTATGTATTCAGGCACAGGAACGACTCTATTTCGCTTGGACTTTACTTTATTGCCAGACAAACTAATAAACGACAAATCATCGCTAAAATCCCTCCACTTTAAACACCTTATTTCTTGGTGTGGTCTTAATAAACAACCATAGGTAAGCAAGGCGCATAAGTACAAGTTCTTGTTATAAGATTTAATGTATTCTAACAACTCTTTTAAGTTGCCTATTGGTTTGTGTAATACTTCTATTTGCTTTCTAGATTTTAGTTTAGATTGCTCTATTGGAAATCCATTATCGCGCAAGTAGTTTACTATTACATTAACGTGCCTTCGCATTGTATTGTAGCTAGTGTTGTTATTATATTTTAGCGATAGCATATCGACATAGTGCGATTTGATTTCGCCACATTTGACAAGATGAGTTCTTAAACAACTGGCAATGCTAACAAGAGATTTTCTATAACTATTACTTAATGGCTCTGAGAGTTTTTTATCAATAAGCATATCGTAAAGCTCTAGTGCATTAAGTTGCTTTTCAAAACTATAATTGTTGTTTATCAGATATTTATAAACCTGTTCTGCTAGGTCTATGGCAATACTTTTTCTATAGTTATTGGGATATGAATTGATATTAATACTATTACCTATTCTGCGACCACTAAACAACCTATGGCGCCTATTATTAAGTTTAATATCTAGGTAATATTTTCCATTAGCATTTCTACATACTTTGGGATAGGATAAGCTATTATTTGGCATCTATTTGGCAGTTTACTTAAACATAAATTTTTAAGTAACTACTAAATATTTAATTCTCAATTGGTTAGCATTCAATATATTCCCTATTCAACTCTTGACTGCCAGTCAAGCGCTCTAGCCAGCTGAGCTACATCCCCATATTTATTTTTATTTTGTTAATTTATAAATAAAATATAAAACATTATGAAAAAAGTATTTTTACTAATGAGTCTTTTGGGTGTGGTATTGCCTTATTATTTTCTAATAAATTATTTACAAGAAGATGGTGCTTCGTGGAGTGGTTTTTGGTCTGATCTATATTTAACCAACCCTATGTCAATGGTTACAATGGATATTACTGTTGCTGCAAGTTCTTTTTTAATTTTAATAGTATATCAATATGTAAAAAAACAAATTGAACTAAAAAGCCTTATTAAATATGTTGCATGTTTTACTATGGTTGGTTTTTCCCTTGCATTGCCAATATATTTGTATGATAATTTTGATAAAATCACTAATTTAGATTAATGAAATTTTGGTCAAGCAACACTTATAGAAGCCTTTATTCAATGGCAATTTTTTTAATAGTTATAGGGGGTGTTCTGTCTATATTAGAGTTTTTAACAGAAAATAGTCAGTCCATATTTTTTTCAGGATTAATAATTTTTCTTCTGCTAATTTTATTTAAAAACAGGTTTAGGAGTTAAATCAATTGCCAATTATTTTCTTAATGACGTAGGGTTTGCAAAGTCAGTTGTTACATAGGCGTCTGGATTTACAGTTTTAATAATGGTCAGGACTTTGTTTACTTTCCTTCTTGGAACAATACACCAACAAATTGTCACAGGGCCGTCTCTTCCTTGGCCATTAATTACAGTCACCATAAAGTTTTTTTCTCTTAATTCATTTGCAACACTTGGGGAGTTTGCTGGTGAAAAAACCCTAACAACAGTGCTCCCAATTCCAATAAACCTCTCAATATATGATCCAAGTACAGTTCCTGCAGCAAAGCCGAGGGCATATCCAAAAATTAAAACAGGTTCGTCAATATCATTAATTACTTTAGAAACAACAATTATCCATATTGCCGACTCTACTAAGCCTATGAATGCTCCCAAAAAAGGTTTTTTACTTACTACAAGGCCTCTAATTGTTGTTAAAGCCTGATCAATTAGTCTTAATACAAAAATCACTAATGCCGAAAGAAATAAATTCATAATTCAAAAATAATCTATTTGGAAATTGAATTAATCTTAAATTTGTTTTTTTATTAACCAACTTACTATAATGATTCGAGAAGCAAATTCAGATGATATTAAAGGAATTTTAGCTATAACAAAAGCTTGCTCAACAGACCTTATTTCTAAGGGAATATTTCAATGGAATGAACATTATCCAAGCAAGGAAGCTTTTGATAATGACCTGAAAAATCATTGGCTGTATGTGATTGTCAATGAAGATAAAACAATAGGATCCATTACTATCACTCCTGAAATGGATGAAGAATATGCTCCCGTAAAATGGCTCTCAAAAACAAACAACAATCTATATGTTCACAGGCTTGCTGTAGGTCCTAAAATGCAAGGAAAAGGGCATGCGCAAAAATTAATGGATTTTGCTGAAAATTATGCTAGAGAAAACAAGTATGAGTCAATAAGGCTAGATACCTTTTCAAAAAACTTAAGGAATCAAAAATTCTACGAACAAAGAGGCTATATTAGATTAGAAAATGTCTATTTTCCAAATCAAAGTAAAGATCCATTCTATTGTTATGAATTAATCCTATGAAAAAATGTAAATTTGAAATGAAAAGATGAGCAATATAAGAATTACTAAAAAGTTTACATTTGAAGCAGGTCATGCACTATATGGATATGACGGCAAATGTAAAAATGTACATGGACATAGCTACAAGCTCTATGTGACGGTAATTGGTAAGCCTATTAGTGATACGGATAATGTAAAATATGGAATGGTAATTGATTTTTCAGATTTAAAATCAATTGTAAAAAAAGAAATAATTCAAGACTTTGACCATTCAATTATATTTAATAAAAATACGCCTCATGTTGAGCTGGCTAAAACATTAAAAGCTCAAGGACACAACGTTCTTCTAGTAAACTATCAGCCAACTAGCGAAGGCATGATTATTGATATTGCTACTAAAATTAGTAATGCACTGCCTGAAAATATACAGCTACACTCACTTAAGCTACAAGAGACTGACACCTCTTATTCTGAGTGGTTTGCTAAG
Organism: Flavobacteriales bacterium; assembly: GCA_004213965.1. GTDB lineage: Bacteria > Bacteroidota > Bacteroidia > Flavobacteriales > Flavobacteriaceae. Next base: position 16,858 of record SGZI01000020.1, on the reverse strand, counting down.
GATAATTAATCTTTAAGTATATTTATGGCAATATAACATGAAACTTACACAAGGGAAAAATATATATTTTGCGTCAGACAATCATCTGGGGGCTCCAAATTTTGAAGCGAGTTTAGTTCGTGAAAAAAAGTTTGTTGCTTGGTTAGATGAAATTAAAGATGATGCTCAGGCTATTGTATTAGTTGGAGATATTTTTGATTTCTGGTTTGAATACAAGGAAGTTGTCCCAAAAGGATTCACGAGAACTCTTGGCAAGCTTGCTGAAATCTCCGATGCTGGTGTTTCCTTGCATTATTTTGCTGGCAACCATGATATGTGGCTAAGAGATTATTTTCAAAAAGAGCTAAATATTACAGTGCATAAAGGGTCGAAAGTATTTAACATAAATGATAAGAAATTTTTTGTAGCCCATGGGGATGGTTTAGGGCCTGGAGACAAGTCTTTTAAATTGATGAAAAAAATTTTTAAAAATCCTTTTTTTAACTGGTGTTTTAGATGTCTTCATCCTGATTTAGGAATAAAACTTGGGAAATACTTGTCTAATAAAAACCGCCTTAAATCTGCTGTTGAAGATTTAAAATTTAATGGTAATGAGAACGAATGGTTGACAAAATATTGCAGAGCAAAATTAGAAAAAGAACATTATGATTGCTTTATTTTTGGTCATAGACATCTTCCTCTAGAAATTGAATTATCTAATAATTCAAAATATATAAACCTAGGGGATTGGATTACACATTTTAGCTATGCGGTTTTTGATGGGAGTTCAGTCTCTCTAAGAAAGTTTTAAAAAGAGTTATTCGTTCATGTCTTTTGTTAAATCTAATTTTCTAAAATCAGGAAATTTAATTGCAGTAAATCCAACGGTTAAGATGGTCATAATTCCTCCAAAAACAACTGCCTGAACTGTGCCTATTAGTTTTGCCGCTAGTCCACTTTCAAAAGCGCCTAACTCGTTTGAAGATCCTACAAAAATTGAATTCACTGAGGCTACTCTTCCTCTGACCTCATCTGGGGTTTTAAGCTGCAATATTGTTTGACGAATAATCATTGAAACCCCGTCTGTCACTCCATATAAAAATAGTGCTACAACTGATATCCAAAAAACAGATGAAACTCCGAAAGCAATGATTGATAGTCCAAATGCAAAAATTGCTATCAGCAGTTTTTTGCCTGCATTTTTGGTCAGAGGAATGTATGCTGAGACAAACATCATAAGAACAGAGCCAACAGCAGGAGCAGCTCTTAATATTCCAAATCCTTCTGATCCAACTTGCAATATGTCTTGAGCATAAATGGGCAAAAGCGCTATTGCTCCACCAAATAATACCGCTACCATATCCAAAGTAATAGCAACGAGTATGGCCTTTGTTTTGTAGACAAATGAAAGCCCCGCCTTTAAGCTTTGTAAAATAGGCTCTCCAATTTTAGGATTTAATATTGGCTTCTTTTTTATAAACACTGTTAATAGTAAGCCTAGCGCAATTGCTGCAAGAACAAACCCCATTGAAGCATGAACCCCAATCCATGCAATAGAAAATCCTGCAAAAGCAGGTCCTACAACAATAGCTAACTGCCAGGTAGAACTACTCCATGTGGCAGCATTGGGATATATTTTTTTAGGAACAATAAGGGCTACTAAAGAAAAAATTATGGGGCCAAAAAATGCTCTAATAAAGCCTCCAATAAAAACTAATAGGTATATTCCTATAAGAATTTCATTTGAAGCATATGTAGCGTATACATATGGGCTTGTGATAAAATAATAGCCTATTGCAACCAAAAGGAAGGCGCTTATTGCATAGATAAATAGTCTTTTTTTCTCATTCTGATCTACAATATGTCCTGCAAAAAGAGCCATTGAAACCGCCGGAATAACTTCAACTAGCCCAATTAGCCCCAGGGATAAAGGATCCTTAGTTAAGTTATAGACCTCCCATTCTACAATAATAAATTGCATTGACCAGCCGACAACTAAAATAAATCGAATAAGAAGAAATATGTTAAATTCCCTATATCTAAGTGCCGCGTATGGATCTAGCTTATTTTCCAAAGTTTAGTTTTTTATATCCATTACTTTTAATTGTAGTTTTTGCTTTCCGTTCCAGTCATTCTGATCCACAGTAAATGCAGCATTGAATAATTTTTTGTTTAAAATATTTGGGTATTTATTGGCAAGTCCAAAACCTATTGCATTGTATATAGCTGAGCTATTTTGTTGAGTTAAACTAAACCTTAAATGGGTGTTGTCACTGCCCACAACCTTGGCATACCCGGTATCTCTTAAATTATTAGCGCTAAATATAGGTGTTTTATTGCCAGGACCAAAAGGAGCAAATTGTTTTAATATTCTATAAAATTTCGGAGTGATCTCTTCCAGCTGAATTTCTCCTTCAATAGCAGCTTTTTTTGTAGCTGCTTCCTTAGAAATTGTATTGCCTACCACCTCTTCAAATTTATCTTTAAACTGTTTGTATTTAGATTTTTTTACTTTTATTCCCGCTGCATATTTATGACCTCCATACTGTTCAACATATTCTTTACATTTTCCAATAGCATCATGAATATTAAATCCCGTAACTGACCTTGCTGATCCTACAAAAAGATCATCACTAGCAGTAAAAACTATGGTGGGCCTATAATAAGTTTCTATTAATTTTGATGCAGCTATTCCTATGACTCCCTTATGCCATTCGGGATTACAAACCACAGTAGTATGGGATGTTTCATTTTTAAATTTTTTAATTTGCTTTAATGCGTCTTGGGTTGTTTCCTTATCCAAAACTCTTCTCTCTATATTTAATTGATTTAGTTTTTCTGCTAAACCGCTGGCCTTACCTAAATCTTTCTCAATCAATAGCTCTACAGCTATATTGCCTGATTCCATTCTTCCTGCAGCATTAATTCTAGGCCCAATATAAAAGCCCAGTTCATTGATTGTTATATTGTCTTTATCAAGAGTTTCGATTATTGCCTTTAATCCCGGTCTTGGTGATTGATTAATTTGCTGTAACCCGTAATAACAAAGAATTCGGTTTTCCCCAGTTAACGAGACAATATCAGCTACTATAGCAAGAGCAACTAAATCTAGGTATTCTTTTATGCTGCCTGTGGTCTCTCCCATTATGTCAGACAGGGCTTGTATTAACTTGAAACCAATTCCACAACCACAAAGTTCCTTATATGGATATTGGCAATCCTCTCTAAGTGGATTCAGTACAGCAATTGCTTTTGGGATTTCTTTAGAAGGTCTATGATGATCGCATATAATGAAATCAATATTTTTTTCCTTAGCATATTCAACTTTATTAACAGCTTGTATGCCGCAGTCTAAGGCGATAATTAAATTAATTTCTTTTGAAGCTGCATAATCAATTGATTTAGTAGAAATTCCATAGCCTTCTTTATATCTGTCTGGAATATATGTCAATACATTGTTCTTTGTATGATTGTTTAAAAAAGAACTTACAAGAGAAACCGATGTAGTGCCGTCAACATCGTAATCTCCAAAAACCAATATATTTTCATTATCATTAATGGCTTTTTGAATTCTGTCAACTGCCTGCTGCATGTCTTGCATTAAAAAGGGGTCGTGAAGATCATCTAATGAAGGTCTAAAAAACCCTTTTGCTTTATCAAAACTGTCTATGTTTCTATTTAATAATAAGACGGAAACTAGCCTACTTACATGGAGCTCTTCTTGAAGCTTTTTTATTTTAGCTTCGTCTTGCTTTTTTTCTAATTCCCAAATCATTAAGCCTATGAGTTATAATGAATTTCTGTTTTAATTTCTGCAAATGATCTAAACATTTCCATTACTCCGCAATATTTAGTGATAGATAAGTTAACTGCTTTATTGATTTTTTCTTTATCCAAGTTCTCTCCATAAAAATGATATCCCAAAGAAACCTTATTGTAATATTTTGGGTGCTCATCCGTCAAATTTGCTTCTGAAGTAATTTTAAAATCACTAAGCTGAATTTTCATTTTTTCTAATATAGAGACTACATCAATTCCTGAGCATACAGCTAAAGAAGATAACATTAATACTTTCGGGCTTGCAATCTTTTCATCTCCATCTGCTGAAGAGCCCAACATTAATGAAACTCCATTTGGAAGCACTGTTTCAAACTTCATGTCTTGACTCCATTTTGTAATTACTGTGTTTGTCATGTCTTAATTGTTAGAAGCAATCACTATAACAATCTCGCCTTTTGGTTTTTTCTTGCTATAATAATGCTTAATTGATTTTAATGTTCCACGAATTGTTTCCTCATGGATTTTTGTTAATTCCCTAGAAACGCTTGCTTTTGTTTCTTCACCAAAATACTTGCACAAATCTTCAAGAGTTTTTATTAATCGATGTGGTGACTCATATAGTACAACGGTTTTTCCTTCAGTTGAAAGCTGGGTTAATTTTTTTGTTCTTCCTTTTTTATGCGGCAGAAATCCTTCAAAAAGAAATCTGTCGCTAGGTATTCCTGAGTTTATAAGAGCTGGCACAAAGGCTGTAGCTCCTGGTAAACATTCAACTGGAATTTCATTTTCTATACATGATCTTATTAGCAAAAATCCAGGGTCAGAAATTCCTGGTGTACCAGCATCGCTAATAATAGCTATAGAAGTCCCCTTTTTTAATTTCTCTAAAATGCTGTTTGTTGCTTTATGCTCATTATGCATGTGATATGAAGTCATTTGTGTAGCAATCTTATAATGGGCGAGAAGCTTTTTGGAAACTCTAGTGTCTTCAGCCAAGATTAGATCTACAGAAAAAAGTATTTCCACTGCTCTATAGGTAATATCCTGCAAGTTTCCTATGGGTGTTGGAACAATATATAGCTTACTCATTGCTTGTTAAAAATAATTTATTTTAATTTGGGCGAAATAGGTATTTGATTTTTCTTAAATTTATTTTTTTAAACCTAATTTTTTAAATCAACCTGTAATTTTAAAAATACAAAATGTTTCTTGAAAATACTTTGAAATATGGTAAACAATTTGGATGGATTGAGGTCGTCTGTGGGTCAATGTTCTCAGGAAAAACTGAAGAATTAATTCGAAGGCTAAAAAGAGCAAAATTTGCAAAGCTTAAAGTGGTGATTTTTAAACCAATTGTTGATACCAGACACAAGAAGTCAAGTATTGTTTCTCACGACAAAAATAAAATTAAGTGCAAAGCTGTTAAAAATGCAAATCAAATCTACAGGCTAGCTCATAAATGTGATGTAGTAGGAATTGACGAGGCCCAGTTTTTTGATGATGAAATAATTGAAGTTTGTAATGGGCTGGCAAATAGCGGAATTCGCGTAATAGTAGCAGGGCTAGATATGGATTATACTGGGAAGCCATTTGGGCCAATGGCAAATCTAATGGCAACTGCAGAATATGTTACAAAAGTACATGCCATCTGTTCCAAGACTGGTGGGCTTGCCCAATACAGTCATAGAAAAACTAAAAATGATGATTTAATCATGCTGGGTCAAGAGCAGGAATACGAGCCATTATGTAGGGCTACGTTCTTTAAGCGCATGAATAAAAAAACAAAAAAAATTAATGTGTCTGAAGCGTCAAGTGTTTCCTCAAAAAAGAGAAATAAATGACGAACACCCAACAGTCCGTGCTCGAGATTAATTTAAATTCACTAGAGAAAAATTATTTGAACATAAAATCCTTACTTTCTAAAAACACTAAGAAGGTTATGGCTGTTATCAAGGCAAATGGATATGGTGGTGACTCTGTTATTATTGCAAAAAAGCTGGAAGAATTAGGTATTGATTATTTTGCTGTGGCCTATGCGTCTGAAGGAGTAGCGTTAAGAAATGCTGGATTAAAAACCCCTATTCTTGTGTTAATTCCTCAAGCGACATCAATAGAAAAAATTGTTAGTCATAATTTAGAGCCTAGCTTATATTCATTTAATATTTTAAAAAAATTCCTAAGGTTCTTTAAAGAAAACAAGCTAGATCAATATCCAGTCCATGTAAAGCTAAACACAGGGCTAAATAGAGTGGGCTTTAATTCAGAAGAATATCTAGAGGCTGTTAATAGAATTATCGATGAAAAAAGTGTTCGTGTAAAAAGCATCTACTCACATTTAGCTGCTAGCGAAGACAATACTGAGGTTTCTTTTTCAAAAAAACAAATAGAGCTATTCAGCACTATGAGTTCTACAATAATTTCCAAACTAGGTTATAAACCCTTGCTTCATCTTTGCAATACTTCTGGATTAATTAATTTTCCTGCAGCTCATTATGATATGGTTAGATCAGGAATAGGGCTATATGGATTTAGCGGAAATGGAAAGGTTAAATTTTCTCCAGTGCATAGGCTAAAATCCGTTATCTCTCAGATTCAGACGTTAAAACAAGATGAAAGTGTCGGTTATAATCGCTCTTATTTTGCAAGTAAAAACGAAAAAATTGCAACCATTCCAATAGGACATGCAGATGGTCTTACTCGTATTTTTGGGAACAAAAAAGGGTTTGTGTTTATAAATGGGGAAAAGGCTTTTATTGTGGGGAATGTTTGTATGGATGCTATAATGGTAGATGTTACTAATATTAATTGTAATGAAGGCGATCAGGTAATTGTATTTGACGAAAGCCATACTGCCGAGGAGCTTTGTAACTCGGTTGGCACAATATCTTATGAGCTAATTAGCGGTATTTCAGCCAATAGAATCCCGAGGCTGGTTGTTGAATAATGACTCCTGTTTTTTACTGAATTATAGAGTCAAAATTAGTTTTTGTATTTTTAGCCACATTAATAGTGGTGAGAACAAAAATTTATAATAGAATTTTATCCTTTTTTCTGTTGTCTTGGACAATTGTTTTTCTTAATTGTTCAATGGACGAGGAGTATGTGCATATTGCATATTCTCCTGTTAATTATAATCTTCAGGCAATGCCCTATGAAAGTCTGTCTGCCTACAATTTTTTTCAAGGAGAAATAAAAAATCTCAATCCTGTTTATGGAGTTTTACCTTACGATTTAATTAACCCTCTTTTTACGGATTATGCAGAAAAAAATCGTTTTCTCTGGATGCCCCAAGATCAAAGTGCTTATTATATTACTGATTCTGACGTTTTCAATTTTCCTACAGGAACCATTTTAATTAAGAACTTTGCGTATAATAATGTAGCGCCTTCAAATGAGAGAAAAAACATTGAAACTAGATTAATGATTAAAAAAGATGAGGGGTGGGTTTTTGCAAATTACATATGGAATGATGACCAAACTGAAGCAACATTTAGTTTAGATGGGGCTGATGTTGATATTGAATTGATTGAAAACGCTGTTACAAATCTGGTAAAATATCGAATTCCTAGTGGTTCTGAATGTATAACCTGTCATAAAATATATGACACTTCTATCCCTAATGGAGTAAAGCCAAAAAATATTAATAAAACATTGAACTATGGAGATCAAAGTATCAATCAAATCCAAAAATGGATAGATTATGGATATCTTGAAAGTGCTCCAGACAACATAGAAGCAATGGTTGATTGGACTGACCCGTCAAATTCATTAGAATTAAGAATTAGGTCATATATAGACATCAACTGCGCTCATTGTCATTCAGATGATACGCATTGTGAGTATCGTCCTATAAGATTAGATTTTGGTTCAACAGAGGATTTAACTAATTTAGGAGTGTGTTTGCCTCCTGATACGGATTTAGGAAACGGGACTGACCTAATTGTTTCGCCTGGCAATTTCGTTAGATCAGTTCTCCATTTTAGAATGGCAACGATTGAAGAAGAATACAGGATGCCGCTATTAGGAAGGTCTCTTGTTCATCAAGAAGCATTAGATTTGGTTGAAGATTGGATAATGTCATTAGAAATAGATTGTAACTAACCCTTTTATTTATGAAAAAATTAATATTGATTATAATTGTTTTTTTAACTTTTTCTCCTGTTTTCTCGCAAGATAACGCTGGAGATTCTTGTTCTAGTCCTATTCCAATAGGTCCTGGGACTCATTACGTAGAAAATATTAATGGTGAGAATTACGAATTAAACTGCAGCGAATATGATGCGTCCAATGGAGATTTAGAATGGTATATATATACCCCGAATGACGATTATTTGACAACTATAACATCAGACCTTGAGGCTAATGATGGTCTTGATACAAGATTTCATGTATATCAAGGGTCTTGTGATGATCTTAGTTGTGTCAGTGGAGATGATGACAGTGGCGATGGATATTTATCTGTTAGATCCTTCTATGCATATACTGGAGAGAGCTACTATATCGCATGGGATGATAGATGGGAAAATGAAGCTTTTGAATTTGAGCTAACTGAATCTGATCCACCACCTCCACCTCCATTTGATTTTACAATCGCTTCTGTTTCAACTTCTGGCTCAGAAAGAGGTCTTGTTGATATGAATAATGACAAATTAGATGATTTAGTCTCAATTCAAAACACAAGTATAAATATTCACTATCAATTAGAAGAAGGAGGCTTTAATCCGGTAAGTATAGAAACCACATATGCTGATAATTCTCCTAGTTGGAGTATGGCTGCAGGAGATTTTGACAGAAATGGATATAACGACCTGTTATATGGAGGAGGTAATGGCGTTACTTTTATGCAAGCAAATGCAGATGGAACTGCTTATACTGAAATTTCTGGCGAAGAATACGTTTTTTCTCAACGATCAAACTTTGTTGATATTAATAATGATGGGCATCTGGATGCTTTTGTTTGTCATGACGTACAGCCCACAGTCTATTATATTAATGATGGCAATGGGGTGCTTGAATTCTTCCAAGGCCCAAATGACGAAGGGATTTCTTCTGGTATTGGTGGTGTAGCTTATGATCTTGCCCCATATCCTGGAGTACAAGAAGGAGGAAACTATGGTTCAGTTTGGATTGATTATGATAACGACCGAGATATTGATATGTTTATTGCCAAATGTAGAGGAGGTAGCGTTCAATGGAAAAATAATGAGCTGTGGCGAAATAACGGAGATGGTACATTTTCTAATGTAGCAGATGTTAGTGGTTATTATCAAGGATTTTATCCAGACGGCGGGCATAGCAATGAGTCAAATCTAGGAGACCCAGTTCAAACATGGTCCTCAGCTTGGGGAGATTTTAATAATGATGGATTTATGGATGTTTATGTTGGAGCAAGTGCTACTGGAGATGGAGCCCATAAATTAATGAAAAACAATGGAGATGGAACATTTACAGATGTAACTTCAGGATCTGGAGCCGAAGAAGCTCCGTGGGGAATTGAGAACAATTCTGCAGACGTAGACAATGATGGATATATTGACATTTTGACCAATGGCGGTGTTTTATTAAATAATGGAGATCTTACATTTTCATTATATACAGCAAATACTCCTGGCCCTGGGGCAATAGGAGATGCAAATAATGATGGATTTATAGATGTATTTAATGGAACTAATCTTTATCTTCAAGAAGGGAATAACGGCAATAATTGGCTTAAAATAGCAACTCATGGGGTCACAAGTAATATAAATGGTATTGGGGCAAGAATAGAGATTAACTCGCCTGGAATAGGCACGCAAATAAGAGATGTCATGAGTGGTACAGGGTTTAGATTTATGAGCTCACTAAATACTCATTTTGGTCTTGGATCCGATTCATCAGTGAATTCTATAACGGTTTATTGGCCTTCAGGAATAGTTGATGTTGTAAATAATCCTGAGACAAATACAACCATTCATGTAGCGGAAGGCGAAACGCTTTCTTTAGAAAGTTCCTTTATTGAAGATCTTATTATTTATCCAAACCCTGTTAAAAGCATCTTAACAATAGACTCCTCATTAAATTTAGACCAATCTATAATTAGCGTGTTTGACCTTGCGGGTAGAAGGGTGATGAATTATAGATTAGCAAGTGGAATTAATTCCGTTAATGTCTCGGAATTAAGTGCTGGTGAATATATTTTAAGAGTTATTACAAAGGAAAATCATATAAGTTCTCAAAAATTTATTAAGCACTAAATTAGAAGCTAAAAAACATAAAAGCTCTTTTCAGAAATAAGCTATTGTAGTGTCTCTTTTTTTACACTATAAATTACGTTTCTCTCGTTTAGATATTTGTTAACCTGATCAAAATGATCGCCCAAGAACTCTGGAGGAGATATCCCTGTTCTCTTGTATTTGCCTTGAAGGACAAGGTTAGCAACAGCTGTGCACGTATATCCAGTTGTTCTTGCCATTGAAATGGTTTTATCTTGATACCTGTCTAATAAATTGTAAGTATAACAAACCTTGTTTCCATTTTCTTTTCCTGAAATTTTAATTCTCATCACTGTATAATCTTGATCTCCTTCTTTCATCTCCCACATTGGGAACAACAATTTTGATGTTAAATCAATTGGTCTAATTTTATTGCCTTTTACCTCAATCGTATCATAAGAAAAATAGCCACATTCTCTTAAAACTTTTAAATATTCTACACATCCAGGATAGCGTAATGTTTTTTCAATCATGTTTGGAACATGACTCATTGTGTTAATTAGTGTTCTTAAACCATCGGAATTCCAGCTTTCAAGCGTACCAATTTTATCAAAATCAACTAATTCAGCATCTGATAAAGCTTCTCTAACAACCAGTCTGCTGTTTTGCACATATCTTGCGGGGCGTATATATTCTTCAATTACGTCAATTGGAGAAAAAACTGCTTGATATTCAAAAGGCCACTCCCTTTTTACTGGAAGTCCTCCCACTAAGCATTCATAATCAGAAATTTTCATTGTATTATTGTGATGACCAAAAATAATATTGCCCATTCCAGGAGCAACTCCACAGTCCATTACTGCAACAACATTGTTCTGCTTTGCTATCTGATCCAATCCAAAAGGGTCTTCAGGATAAAAAGAAATGTCAACAATATTCTTTTTTGCCATAATTACTCTTTTCATTATTTCATAACCCATAAATCCTGGAAGCGCGCCAACAACTAAGTCAAAATCTTTAATTAAGTTTTCTAAAACATTTTCTTCTAAAATATCTGTGCAGATTTTATTTATTTTACTAGAAGTTATTTTTTCTAAATTCTTTGATGAAATGTCAACAGATGTTACCTCGTGTGTTTCTGCTAAATCTGTAGCGATAGTGCCTCCAACTAATCCTGATCCTAAAACTATAATTTTTTTCATATTGTTATTCTTCTTCTTGGTCATACATTGAAAAATCTTCCATAAACTTAGTGGTGTACTCCCCTAGATTGTATGCGGGATCATCCATTAGTCTTCTATGAAAAGGAATTGTTGTTTTAATTCCCTCAATGATAAACTCATCCAATGCTCTCTTCATTTTAGTGATTGCCTCTTCTCTTGTTTGAGCAGTTGAAATTATTTTAGCAATCATAGAGTCATAATTTGGAGGGATTGTATAGCCCGAATAAACATGAGTGTCTAGTCTAATTCCGTGACCGCCAGGTAAATGAAGTGTAGTTATTTTTCCTGGAGAAGGTCTAAAATCATTATATGGGTCTTCTGCATTTATTCTACATTCAATAGAGTGTAGCTCTGGCATATAATTTTTCCCTGATATTGGCTCTCCTGCAGCAACTAATATTTGTTCTCTGATCAAATCATAATTAATAACTTGCTCGGTAATTGGGTGTTCAACTTGAATTCTTGTATTCATTTCCATAAAATAAAAATCTCGATTCTTATCAACTAAAAATTCTACTGTTCCAACTCCTTCGTAGCTAATAAACTCAGCGGCCTTCACTGCAGCTCGTCCCATTTTTCTTCTTAATTCTTTTGTCATAAAAGGTGATGGGACTTCCTCTGTTAATTTTTGATGTCTTCTTTGAATTGAACAATCTCTTTCAGAAAGATGACATGCCTTGCCTCTTGAATCACCAACAATCTGTATTTCTATGTGTCTTGGCTCTTCAATTAACTTCTCCATATACATGTCGTCATTGCCAAAGGCTGCTTTTGATTCTTGTCTAGCTGAATTCCATGACTCTTCTAATTCCTTTTTATTCCAAACAGCTCTCATTCCTTTTCCGCCGCCTCCAGCAGAAGCTTTTAACATTACTGGATATCCAATAGACTTGGCAAGCTTTTCACATTCCTTTAAATCTGAAATAATGCCTTCACTTCCAGGCACGCATGGGACTCCAGCGCTAATCATTGTTGCTTTTGCATTGGCCTTGTCTCCCATTTTTAATATCATTTCAGCGGATGCCCCAATAAATTTTATATCATGCTCGTCACATATTTTTGAAAACTTTGCACTTTCAGATAAAAACCCATAACCAGGATGAATAGCGTCAGCATTTGTTATTTCTGCAGCTGAAATAATATTAGCTATTCTTAAATATGATTCACTGCTAGGGGCAGGGCCAATACAAACTGCTTCATCTGCAAATTTTACATGAATACTTTCTGCATCAGCTTTAGAGTATACAGCCACTGTTTTAATTCCCATTTCTTTACATGTTCTTATTACTCTTAGAGCAATTTCTCCTCTATTAGCAACTAATATTTTTTTAAACATAGTCTTTGTTTTTGATAACTTAAGATGGGTCAATTAAAAAAAGAGGTTGGTCAAATTCGACTGGAGTAGAATCCTCGACTAATACCTTAACAATTGTTCCTGAAAGATCAGACTCAATTTCATTAAATAGCTTCATGGCTTCAATTACACAAAGAACGCTTCCTTCAGAAATGGAATCTCCAACCTCAACAAATGAGGGTTTGTCTGGAGATGGTTTTCTATAAAAAGTACCTATGATTGGGGATTTAATCTCTATGTATTTAGACTCCTCTACCGATTTTGTTTCCTCTTGTTTTTGTGGGGCTTCAACAGTTTTTACACTAGGAGCGGCCTCAATTATCGTTGGGGGTGCTGGTGTAGATTGCTGTACAGTAGTCCTAGCCTCTGAAGGTCCAGCCTTAATGGTAAGTTTAATTTTTTCCATTTCTAGCCTTACTTCACTTGCTCCAGACTTAGCAACAAACTTGATTAGGTTTTGAATTTCTTTAATCCTCATGATTAGATTTTTTATTTACTTAATTACAATATTTGTGTAAAAATCGTGAAAAAACAACAAAAAACAACAAAAAATGAGCAAAAATGGACAAAAAACAGCAAAAAATGAGCAAAAATGGCTAAAAACGGTCAAAAATGGCCAAAAAAAATTAAAAAAACAATTAGTCTTTTGTGATCATTCGCTCTACCGTTACATCTCCAGCCAGTTCTCTTATAACAAACAGGCTTGAGTTGTCATTGTCATTCATTTTTTCAAATTTATTCTCTCCTATAATTAAATTCACAAGCTCTGGGGTTGTATTGCTGTGCCCAACAACTAGAATTGACATGTTCTTATTCTGTTTTTTAAAACTTTCTACATCAATGTTCTCTGGAGAATAGTAGGAAATTGAAATTTTTTTTTCCTCAGCTATTTGTTTAACCGTTTGAATTGTTCTGTTGTAGTTTGTAGAATATATTTTTTTTAGTGGTATGTCTCTAAAAAAATAGAGCCAATTCAACGCTCTTATCTTGCCTTGTTGGTTTAATTCTGGGTTTTTGTTCTCTGGATTAGACCTGTCTTTTTCGGCATGTCTAATAAAATAGTAAACCGATTCCGACAATGCATCATTTGAGCCTAATGTTTGTGTATAGGATACTTGTGCGCAGAATAAAAAGCATAAAACCTTTAACAATCTCATAAGTATTTTATAGTCTCTTGGTCAGATAATAATTTAACCTAATAAAGCTGTTATTGTTGTTCTTCTGAAGTAGTTTCGTCTAATAGAACTTTTCCACGATAATAGAGTTTTCCTTCATGCCAATGTGCTCTATGGTATAAGTGTGACTCGCCTGTAGTAGCACAAACTGCTATTTGCCTTTCCTTAGCTTTATAGTGTGTTCTTCTTTTGTCTCTTCTTGTTGTTGATGTTTTTCTTTTAGGATGAGCCATTATAAATTTTCTTTATTGGTTATTAATTCCTTTAATTTTTCCCATCTAGGGTCAACAATTTTTTTGTTTTCTTTTGGTTTAAGGTCCTCTAAGATATTTAAAATTTCTGATTTTAGTGTTCCATCCAAAACGCCAGGATGAACTCTCTTGGCAGGAAGAGACAAAACAATTAGCTCAAAAACATATTGGGCTAGGCTTATTTTGTATTCTCCATGTGGTATAATTAGAATTTCATCGTCTTCATTATTAAACTCGCTTCCAAACTTAACAACCAAGTCCATACTGGTGCTAATTTCCTGATTAAAAGGCTCGTTTGTTAAATCACAATTTACCTCAACATGGCCTTTCGCTACAATATTTAATTCTAAAATTGTAGTTTTTTTTACCAAGCTCACATCAATTTTAATATTGGTGTGTGTAAAATCAAAATAGTCAAAATCATTAAAGAACTTATCACTTACGTCAAAATCAAAAATATGTTCTCCCAGCTTTAATCCTACAAATTCAATATTAAAATCATTGTGAGACCTCATTGGTTTCTGATTTTGAAGCGAGCAAATATAAAAATTTTATTTTGTTTTAATTAGCTTTTCCTCTTTTATTGCTCCTTTGATTAATTCTTGATATTTTTTTCTGTTTCTATAGATTGTAATTGCTAAAAAAAGCGCTTCCTTGAAAGAAGTCTCATCAGCTATGCCTTTTCCTGCAATTTCATAGGCTGTACCATGGTCAGGAGATGTTCTGATTCTGTCTAGTCCAGCAGTGTAATTAACTCCTTGACCAAACGAAAGTGTTTTAAAGGGAATCAAGCCTTGGTCATGATAAGTAGCCAAAATTGCATCAAATGATTCGTTTTTGTTAGATCCAAAAAATCCGTCTGCAGAATATGGACCAAATACTAACATCCCGTCTTCTTTTAGTTCTTTTATGGTTGGAATTAAAACCTTTTCTTCCTCTTTTCCAATTATTCCATCATCCCCAGAATGAGGATTTAGGCCAAGCATTGCAATTTTTGGCTTAGAAATATTAAAATCCTCTATAAGTGTTTTTTGAATTATTTTAAGCTTTTGTTGAATTAGCTCTTTTGTAATATGTTCTGATATTTTATTTATCGGAATATGATCAGTTAACAGGCCTACTCTTAAACTGTTTGATACCATAAGCATTAGTGAATTCCCTGATAATTCTCTGTCTAAATATTCCGTATGACCGGGAAAAGAAAACTCATCGGATTGTACACAGTGCTTATTAATTGGAGCCGTAACCACTGCATCTATTAGTTTATTTTTAAGATCCCTTGTTGCTTTTTTTAGGGATATTATAGCGTGCCTGCCAATGTTTTTGTCTTTAGTCCCAAAATTTATTTTAGGTTCATCTTTCCAGCACGAGACTATATTTATTTTATTTAAATCTGCCTCTTCAGCGGACCTAATATGATTAAAGCTGGCTTCATAATGCAGTTCTTTTGAAATAAATTCTATGCTTTTTACAGATGCATATATGATTGGTATACAAAAATTTAGCATTCTGTTATCTCTAAAAGTTTTTAGAATAATTTCAGGACCAACCCCATTCATATCTCCAATGGTAATACCTATTTTAAGTCTTGTATTTTCCTGCATTTCCGTTGTTCTAATTGCAATAATATTCTGTAAATTTAGTTAAATATTAAAAACCTTTTTATGTTTAGTGGAATTATTGAAGATGTTGGTCGAGTAGAAAAAATAATTCGGGAAAAAGACAATCTAACATTCCTTATTAAAAGCAAAATTAGCAAACACTTAAAAGTAGATCAAAGTGTGTCTCATAATGGGGTTTGCCTAACTGTGACAGAGGTTGTTGATGATTCGCATCAGGTTACGGCAATCAAAGAAACACTAAATACTACAAATCTCTCAAGCTTAATGGATGGGGAGACAGTAAATCTAGAAAGAAGTCTTAAGCTTGGTGACAGAATAGATGGGCATATTGTTCAAGGACATGTAGACCAGGTTGCAGAATGTGTTGAAATAAAAGATGAGAATGGAAGCTGGCTATATACTTTTAAATTCCATAAGCCCGTTGGTGTGGGGATAATTCAAAAAGGGTCAATTGCACTAAATGGAGTAAGTCTTACAATATGTAATAATAAAGCCAATATATTCAGTGTTGCCGTAATTCCCTACACTCATGAAAACACCAATTTTAAAGAAATAATTGTGGGAGGCATAGTTAATGTAGAGTTTGATGTTCTGGGGAAATATGTGTTAGAAAGTGAAAAAATGAACAAAAACAGCTAAAAATGGTCAAAAAACAATCAAAAATGGTCAAAAATGGCTAAAAAACAATCAAAAATGAGCAAAAATGAGCAAAAATGAGCAAAAATGAATAGAAAACAATCCTCACAAACAACGATAATAGGCGGAGTAATAACAATTTTTATAGTTTTGTTTTCTTTAATTGTTATGATGCCTAAGTCTTCAACGTCTAATACAAAAAAAATTGTTCTTATAGGGGATTCAATTACCGAGTCCTGGAAAGGGTATAGTCCAGAGTTTTTTGCTGAAAACCCTCGTTTAATAAATAAAGGGGTCAGCGGAGAAACGACGCCTCAAATTTTAGATAGATTTAACAACGATGTAGTTTCCTTTGAGCCAGAATTGGTGATTATTCTTGCAGGAATAAATGATATTGCACAAAATACTGGGTACATAAGTATTCCTGAGACTTTTACTAACATAATTAATATGGTGGAAATAGCCAATAGCCATAACATAACGCCAGTCTTGTGCTCTGTGCTTCCTGCCAGCAAAATAGCCTGGAAGCCTGAGATAAAGTCTGCAGATCTTGTTATTGAGCTTAACGACAAGCTTAAAGACTATTGTACAGAAAACAACATAGCTTATGTAGACTATTTTTCTTCAATGGTTGGTGAAAACAAAGA
>SGZI01000002.1 GCA_004213965.1 Flavobacteriales bacterium | reverse complement strand
TGGGTGCAAATACCATAAGACAAGACAACCCAAAATTAACAGCTAGAAATTCAACTGGCACAAACCCAAGTGTTATAATTGTAAATAGAAAAAATGATTTAGATAAAAATCAAGATGTCTTTAAGTCAAAAGCAGATAAAATTGTCATTACAGAAAAATTAATTGATTTTAATAAACCAGTAGCAATTCAAA
This sequence comes from Flavobacteriales bacterium, assembly GCA_004213965.1. GTDB lineage: Bacteria > Bacteroidota > Bacteroidia > Flavobacteriales > Flavobacteriaceae. Next base: position 48,681 of record SGZI01000002.1, on the reverse strand, counting down.
TAAGCAACATTCTATACAAGAAGAAAATTAATTCAGTTATTATTGAAGGTGGTTTAAAAACTCTTACCACATTTATAAAAGAAAATATTTGGGATGAAGCAAGGATATTCAAATCTCCGGTTAAATTTAAAAAAGGAGTTAAAGCTCCATTAATTAAAATAAAACCAAAATACGAAACTAAAATAATTGATGATAAGTTGTTGGTTATTTATAATGAGCAATTATAATGTTCTAAAATATTGTATTTTCAATAAAAATAAACCTAACGAAAAAAAAAATTAAAAAACAACCCTTTTGAATTTTTTTTATTTAAAATTTGTTTACATATTTGTTAGTTCGAATCCGAATTTAATTTTTGGGTTTAGTTAAACTAATTAACTTAACTTTATTTGCATGAATTTAACTGCTAGTTCAGTATGGTCAAAATGTCTAAAATTTATAAAAGACAACATACAATCTCAAGCATATAAAACGTGGTTTGAACCTATTAAAGCTGTTAAGCTAGATGATGACGTTTTGAGTATTGAGGTGCCTAGTAAGTTTTTCTATGAATGGCTTGAAGAGCATTATGTTAAGATTTTAAAAGTAGCATTGCAAAAAACTCTTGGCGAAAATGCAAAGCTAGTTTATATTATAAAAATGCAAAATACTTATGGAAATTCTCAGCCATATACTGAAAAAATACCTAGTAGTGGAGCTGCTCAAATAAAGGCTCAAAATGCAACACGACCTTTAAGTAAAAATGTTCCTGAATTAAAAAACCCTTTTGTAATTCCTGGAATTAAAAATGTAAAAATTGAATCTCAATTAAACGCGAACTATTCATTTGAAAATTTCCTAGAAGGTGATTCAAATAGATTGGCTAGAAATGCAGGAATAGCAGTTGCTAACAAGCCTGGCGGAACATCATTCAATCCATTTTTAGTTTTTGGTGGAGTTGGATTAGGTAAAACTCATTTAGCAAATGCAATTGGTATAGATATAAAAAATAAATATCCTGAAAAGACAGTATTATACACAACAGCTGAAAAATTTACTCAACAATATATTGAGTCTGTCAAAAAAAATAATCGAAATGATTTTATATACTTCTATCAAATTATTGATGTATTAATAATAGATGATATTCAATTCTTTTCTAGCAAACCAGGAACTCAAGATGTATTCTTCCATATTTTTAATCACCTACATCAAAACGGGAAGCAGGTAATATTAACTAGCGATAAAGCACCTGTTGATATGCAAGATATTGAATTACGTCTTCTGTCTAGGTTTAAATGGGGGCTTTCAGCAGAATTACAACATCCTGATTTTGAAACAAGAATATCTATTTTAAAAAACAAATTATATCGTGATGGAATTGAAATGAATGAAGAAGTAATTCAATATGTTGCTAAAAATATAAGAAGTAACGTAAGAGAATTGGAAGGAGCTATTATTTCATTAATAGCACAGGCATCATTTAATAAAAAGGAAATTACAATTGAATTAGCTAAAGAAATAATAGAAAAGTTTGTAAAGAATACTAAAAGAGAAGTCTCTATTGATTATATACAAAAAATTGTTTCAGATTATTTTCAAATGGATATTGAAACATTACAATCAAAAACTAGAAAAAGACACATTGTTCAAGCTAGGCAATTGGCTATGTTTTTTGCAAAGAAATTTACCAAAGCTTCACTGGCAAGTATTGGGTCTCAAATCGGAAAAAGAGACCATGCTACTGTACTTCATGCATGTAAAACAGTAGACAATTTATCTTCAACAGATAAACATTTTAGAAAATTTGTTGATGACTTAGGTAAGAAATTGTCTGTGTAATTTCACATTTTTTTTAAATAAACAACTAACATTATTAAAGGGAAACTATATATAATACCTAATGTCATCGGGGATATTAATCCAGACGAGGTTATACCTAATTCAGTAAAAAAAATCATTAACTCATTAACATATTTTATTGTTGAAAATGAAAAGATTGCAAGAAATTATATTAAAAGTGTTTGCCCTGAAAAAAATCAAGATGATTTAAATATTTTTATAATTAAAGAATCCCAAAAAGAGGAAGAATATTATACCCTACTTGACCCATGCTTAAATGGCATTAATGTTGGATTAATTTCTGATGCAGGATGTCCAAATGTTGCAGATCCAGGCTCAAATATTATTTCCTTAGCTCATACTAAAAAAATTCAAACAACACCTCTTGTTGGCCCCTCATCAATATTATTAGCAATAATGGGTTCAGGGTTAAATGGAAACAACTTTGCATTTAACGGTTATTTGCCTATTGATAAAACAGAAAAGAAAGCAAAAATTAAATTTCTTGAAAAAGTATCTCAAAAAAGAAATCAATCTCAAATATTTATTGAAACACCTTATAGGAATAATAAAATGCTTGAAGATTTATTAAAAACACTTAGTGATAACACTAAATTATGTATAGCCTCATCTTTAACTACTAGTGATGAGTCAATTATTACAAAAAGTATAAATCAATGGAGAAAAGGAAAATATTTAATTGATAAAAAACCTACAATATTTATTATTCACAAATACTAAGGCTTTATTTTTTTATGCCTTTTTTGGATAGTGATCTCTGATATTTTCTTGCATTGGTTTTATGTTCACGAAAAGTCTTGGCAAATCTGTGAAATCCAGGATTTTCTGGATCTGCTGCAAAATAAAAAAACTTATGATTCTCATAATTAAGCACAGCATCAATTGAATAAATAGATGGCATAGAAATTAATCCTGGGGGCAGCCCCTTATATTTATATGTGTTGTATTTTGAATCTATTCTTAGATGTTTGTTAAGCACTCTTCTAATGATAGTGTTTTTATATTGGTCAAGTTGGTATGCAGCATATTTTACGGTTGGATCTGCTTGTAATAACCAATTGTTATTTAACCTGTTTAAATAAACACCTGCAATCCTAGGCAATTCACTAATTTCTTTTGATTCTTCATTTACAATTGAGGCTAAGATCATTACCTCAATTTTTGATAAACCTATCTTATTTGCATTTTTAACTCTATCATTTTTTTGCCAAAATTTTGTGTATTCTTCAAACATTCTTTCGTTAAATTTTTCAGCATTTGTATTCCAGAAAAAATTATAACTATTGGGAATATACATTGATAAAATATTTTTCTCATCAAAACCCTTATCAATGAAATAATCAGTTTTAAATAAAGTTAAAAAGGACATACTATCTGCCTCAATCTGATTTGAAATTTTCCCAGCAAGGTCATTTAAGTTTTTGGCATTATTAAAAATTACATCAACAGTAATATTATTTGATCTAAGTGAATTTATTATCTGATTATTATTCATATCTCTTTTAATAATAAATTTTCCTGGCTTAATATTATTTGAATAGTTTTTTCTTTTAGCCAATGCTGTAAATGTTGAAGTATCTAGCAGGTAATCCTTTAATTGGTAAGTTAAATCTTCATAATCAGAACTTGTTTTAATATAAATGTATTTAAAATCTTCATTAAAGTTTGTGTTCGCTGCAAACATTACATTATATATGTAAAATGCAAATCCCCCCATTAATAAGAGTCCTATAGTGACTATTGCATAAAGTATTTTTCTTATGTACATATTAACTGAAATAAATATTCGTTTTTATATTTTCCATTAAAATAAATCCAATCTTTCTTTAATCCAACCTGCTTAAAACCTAATTTCTTAAATAAGTTAACACTAAGTATATTATCTTCAATAATATTACAATACAATTGGTGAAGATTTAAATAACTAAAAGAATACTTAATTATAATTTCTAAAGCCTCTTTAGCATATCCATTATTACGAGAATCTTTATTAATTAAAATACCAATTCCTGCATTATTGTTTTTAAAGTCTACATCAAATAAATCAACTAATCCTAAACAATTATTACTATAATCTGAAATCACTAATCTTAATTGATTAACCTTATATATGTCAATGTTAGAGTTTTCAATATATTTTGTAAGTATATGCTTTGAAAAGGGTTGAGACGTACTACTGATCTCCCATATATCTTCATTATTTTCAGTTGAAAATAAGTAGTTAATGTCCTCTGGCTCTAAAGCTCTTAAATATATGTTTTTACCTTTTAAAACTTTCATCAATTTTTCCTTTATAAACTTCACACACATCTCCAGACAACCAAATATCATAAAATCTATCTTCATTTCTATTAAATGAAACCAAAAGATCGCCGCCTTTCATTGAAATTTTAATTTCATTACTGTTTTCAATTCCTAAATAATTCAAGGCAATTGCTACAGCAACAGCTCCTGTTCCGCATGAAAGAGTCTCATCTTCTACTCCCCTTTCATAAGTTCTAACCTTACATGAAGAATCATTTTGATTGTATTCTATAAAATTTACATTAACTCCATTCTTACTATACTTTTTATTGTACCTAATTTTTTTACCCTCATTTGAAACATCAATTTGAGTAATATTTCTAGAATTAATCACTAAGTGAGGTGAGCCATTATCAAGGTAAAAATTATGATTCGTTAAATCAATTGACTTATAATTACTCATATCAATATCGTTCATTTTTACCTTAACGTAATTTTCATCTAAAATTTCTGAATAGTGCACCCCATCAATAGCTTGAAAACTTGCAGAATTATTTATAATGCCTAATTTTTTTGCAAATTTAGTTATACATCTAGCACCATTTCCACACATTCCAAATTCTGAGCCATCTGAATTAAAATATTTCATAGTAAAATCTAAATCATTATTGTTTTCAACTAAAATCAACCCATCTGCTCCAACACCATACTTTCTGTCACAAATTTTTGAAATAAATTCATTGTTATAATTATTAAAACAACCATTTCTGTTATCAATCATAACAAAATCATTTCCACAACCATGATATTTGTAAAATACTATTTCCATAAAGAAAACAAATATAGGAATAATTGATCCTAAACCTTTATTGTTAAATGTACGTTAAAAATACTGTCTAAAAATCAGATAATTTATAGCTTTATATTTAATAATTAATATTGCTTTTTATTATGAAAAAAATTCTGTTTTTAATTCTAGCATTAGCTATAAGCTTCTTTATTATAATAAAATCTGTCACCTATTTTAGATCAATTGAAAAAAAGATGGATTCAATTATTAATAGTGAAAATAAAAAAGAACTAGTATTAGACAACTTCAAAACTTCTAATACATCTTTTAATGGCTTAAATTTTCAAAAACCTGATTTTGTTGAAGTAGCAAAAAATACAATTAACACTGTTGTTCATGTAAAAAATTCATCAAATTTTTCAAATGATTTCAGTATTGAAGATTTAATCTTTGGTAGAAAAAAGCAACGCCCATCAATTGGAACAGGATCTGGTGTTATAGTTTCACCTGATGGATATATTGTAACCAATTCACATGTAGTTGAAAATGCAAAAAAAATTGAAATTACAACGAACAATAATCAAACTTATAATGCAGAACTTATTGGAAGTGATGATCAAAATGATATTGCATTATTAAAAATTGATAATGATGGAGCATTGCCATATGCAACTTTTGGAGATAGTGACTCAACTGAAATTGGTGAATGGGTGCTTGCAGTAGGAAATCCTTTTAATTTAACGTCAACTGTAACTGCTGGCATAATAAGTGCTAAGTCTAGAAATTTAGATCGTTCTGGAAGAACAACACAATCTTATATCCAAACAGATGCTGCAGTAAATCCAGGGAATTCAGGTGGCGCATTAGTAAATACAAAAGGAGAGTTAATAGGAATTAATACTGCAATACAATCCCAAACTGGATCATATATAGGATATTCATTCGCTGTTCCAAGTAATATTGCCAGAAAAGTAATTGAAGATATCATGGAATTTGGCGTGGTCCAATATGGTTTTCTTGGAGTAACTGGCTCATCTCTAAGTAGCTCAATATCAAAAGAATTAGGTGTAGAGGATACAGAAGGGTTTTATGTTAATTCGATTGAAGGAGGTTCTGGAGCAAATTCTGCTGGAATAAAAAAAGGTGATATTATTAAACAAATTGATGGGATAAGTATAAATAAATTTTCTGATTTAAAAGGGTATCTAAATACCAAAAGACCTGATGATATTGTTTCCATAAAGCTAAAAGCTGGAGCTGAAGAAAAGACAGTTTCAGTTAAGTTAAATAAAAACGAAAGGGTTCAATTTTATTTAATTGGAATATTAAAAAACCTAAATAGTGATGAATTAAAAAAATACAATATTAAATCAGGAGTAAAAATTTCAGAATTCAATAATAATTATAAAAAATATTGGACAGATTACGGTATAAGTGAAGGGAACATCATAAAGTCAATTAACGGAGAAAAAATAAAATCAATATTAGATGTAGAAAAAATTCTAAACTCTAGAAATTACAATGAACCTATAAGTATTGAAATAATTAATAATAAAAATATAACAGAAAGATTTAATTTTAGATAAATTTACTTTACAACTAATTATTAATGAGAATAGATATAATCACTGTAGTTCCCGATTTATTAAAAAGCCCTTTTGAATCATCAATTTTAAAAAATAGTATTGAAAAAGGTATTGTAAATATTGTAATTCATAATCTAAGAGATTATTCTACTAATAAGTACAAATCTGTAGATGACTACCAATTTGGAGGTGGTGCTGGAATGGTTTTAATGGTTGAACCAATTGATAAGTGTATTTCTAAACTAAAAAGTGAAAGAAATTATGATGAGATTATTTATTTATCACCTGATGGGGAAAAACTCAATCAATCAACTGCAAATAAATTCTCTTTACTTAATAATATAATTCTGCTTTGTGGTCATTATAAAGGAATTGACCAAAGAGTAAGAGATAACATCATTACTAAAGAGGTATCTATTGGCGACTATGTTTTATCTGGAGGAGAACTCGCTGCTGCTATTTTGTGCGATAGTATAATTCGCTTAATTCCTGGAGTAATAGGAGATGAAACATCTGCTCTTACAGATTCATTTCAAGACAATTTACTTTCATCACCTATTTATACAAGACCTAGGGATTATAAAGGCTGGAAAGTTCCAGATGTCTTAATTAGTGGCAACAACAATGAAATTGATAAATGGAGGATGGAGAAGGCAATAGAAGAAACAAAGAAGAAAAGACCTGACTTAAATTAATTTTATATAAAGAATAAAATTATAATTGTTAATTATCAATTTATTGTTATTTTTGCCTGCGTTTCAGGTTAACCTCTCAACAAAAACTGTTCACGTTAGCATGATATAATTAAAAAAATTAAAAATGAGCTCACTAGTTAACTTTGTAGAAAACCAATTTGTTACAAAAAACACGCATCCTTCATTTAGTTCTGGGGACACAATCACAGTGTACTACGAGATTAAAGAAGGTAATAAAACTCGTATACAGTTTTTTAAAGGGGTTGTTTTGCAAAGAAGAGGTACATCTTCTACTGAAACCTTTACAATAAGAAAAATGTCAGGCTCTATTGGTGTAGAGAGAATTTTTCCAATTAACTCCCCTTCTATTCAGAAAATTGAAGTAAATAAAAAAGGAAGTGTTAGACGAGCAAGGATATTCTACTTCAGAAATCTTACAGGTAAAAAAGCCAAAATAAGAGAAAAAAGAAGTTAATCTAACTTATTAACAATTGTTAATAACTAACGTTTACAAACTGTTGAAATTAATTTTCATACAAGCACTTGTTTTTACACAATATTAATATATATTAGTACTAAGAATTTGAAGCAATTGCTATATCGGCAACGATACGAATTCAAAAGTAATAAACGTTCTTTTACATATATTGTTTTCAAAAGCAGAAAGCAGAATGCGCAAGCAAGAAGCCAAAGCAAGCTTTAAAACATAAGATGTGTGCCTGCACAATTTTATAACCTAAAGTTAAAATGCTCAGAAGAAAATCCAAAAAAGTTCGCTTTTAGGAAAGACCGAAGAGCAGAGTTCAAGAAAGAAGCTCAAATGCAAATGAGAGTGGACAGCAGAACTCTTGAAGACAATTAAACAGGAGTCCAGGGAAAGACAAGCTAAAGAGAGCAATCTCCAAAGCAAGTAGCAAACTAGATTCCGAGTGGATGAGCATTGAAGTCGAGACAAAATGCAAATTTTATCTGAACCAGCAATGGGGAAACGATTACAAAGCAAATTCATAAAAAGCCATGTTAGAGTAGGAAACTACAATGACGTGGCTTTTGTTTTTTATATCTGTTAGTTATTTTCTGTTTTTTCTCGTTGGCAATGATTATCTTTAAAAAAACTAATTTTCTGATATTTAATGTCTAAAATTATTTATACAAAAACAGATGAAGCGCCTGCTTTAGCAACTGTCTCCCTTTTACCAATAGTAAAAAAATTTACAAAGTCTTCTAACATAGCAATAGAAACTAGAGATATTTCATTGTCTTCAAGGATATTAGCTAATTTTTCTAAAAATTTAGATAATAATCAAAAAATTGACGATGATCTAACCTATCTAGGAGATTTAGTTCATGATCCCAAAGCAAACATAATTAAGCTACCAAATATTAGTGCCTCTACACCTCAATTAAAGAGCGCTATTAGTGAACTACAACAACTAGGTTATAACATTCCTGAATATCCTGATGAACCTGAAAGTAATTATGAAAAAGAAATTAAGAAAAAGTATGATAAAATTAAAGGGAGTGCTGTTAATCCAGTTTTAAGAGAAGGTAATTCAGACAGAAGAGTTCCTTCAGCAATAAAAAACTATGCTAAAAGTAATCCACATACTATGGGGAAATGGGAACAGAATTCAAAAACACATGTTTCAACTATGAAATCTGGTGATTTTAGAAACAATGAAAAATCTATAACATTAAAAGAAAACACAGAAGCATACATTTCACATGTTGATGTAAATGGGAAGCGAAAAATTCTAAAAAATAATTTTTTAATTGAAAAAAATGAAATTGTTGATGTTTCCGTACTGAATAAAAAGGGTTTAATAGAATTTATAGAAAAAGAAATTGATGATGCAAAAAATAGCGGCATACTTCTTTCATTACATTTAAAAGCGACTATGATGAAGGTAAGTGATCCTATTATTTTTGGACATGTGGTCAAGGCTTTTTTAAAAAATGTTTTCGAAAAACATTCTGAAACTTTAAGTAAAATTGAAGTAAACGCAAATGATGGGATTGGAGCACTATTAAATAAGATTAAAGAACTAGATAATAAATTAGAAGCTGAAATTATAAAAGACATCAATTTAGCATTTGATCAAGGGCCTTATCTCGCAATGGTTAATTCTGATAAAGGAATTTCAAATTTACATGTACCAAGCGATATAATCATTGACGCATCAATGCCGGCAATGATCAGAAATTCAGGTAAAATGTGGAACAAGAACAATGAAATGATGGATACAAAAGCGATTATTCCTGACAGCTCATATGCATCAATTTATAGTGCAACAATAGATTTCTGTAAAAAAAATGGAGCCTTCAATCCAAAATTAATGGGGAGTGTTTCTAATATTGGATTAATGGCAAAAAAAGCTGAAGAATATGGGTCTCACGACAAAACATTTGAAATTGAGAGTGATGGATATGTAAGCTTAGCTGATATTAATGACAATCTACTTCTTAAACAAAAAGTTAACAAAGGAGATATATGGAGAATGTGTCAAGTTAAAGATGACCCTGTAAAAAACTGGGTTAAACTTGCGGTTGATAGAGGAAATGCAACAAAAGATCCTGTAATTTTCTGGTTAGATCAAAAAAGATCCCATGATATTGAAATCATAAAAAAAGTAAAAAAATATCTTAAAGATTATAATACTAAAGAACTTGAAATTAAAATACTATCCCCTTATGATGCAACTAAATATAGTTTAGAAAGAATTAAAGAGGGGGGAAATACTATATCAGTTACTGGAAATGTTTTAAGAGACTATTTAACTGATTTATTTCCTATCCTCGAAGTAGGAACAAGTGCAAAAATGCTATCAATAGTACCATTAATGAATGGAGGGGGTTTATTTGAGACTGGAGCTGGAGGCTCTGCTCCTAAACACGTTCAGCAACTTACAGAAGAGAATCATTTAAGATGGGATTCATTAGGTGAATTTTTAGCATTAGAAGTTTCTCTTGACCATTTCGGAAAAACTAATAACAACGATAATGCACTAGTACTTTCAAATTGTTTAGGTTTAGCAATTGAAAAATTATTAATTACCAATAAATCTCCTTCAAGAAAAGCAGGAGAAATTGATAATAGAGGTAGTCATTATTATTTAGCATTATATTGGTCTGAAGCTCTAGCAAGCCAAAACAAAAAACCTGAACTTAAAAATGAATTTGAAAAGCTCCATCATTTACTAAAAATTAGTGAGTCTAAAATTATTAGTGAATTAACTGGGATGCAAGGGAAAAAGGTGGATTTACAAGGTTATTATTCAACTGATAAACAAAAAACTGAAATAATTATGAGACCCAGCAGCACATTAAACAGCATCATAAACACTCATTAATCAATCATTATTTTGAGTAAAAATTTTATAAAAACTACGGAAAAAGAATCTCTTTATAAAAATCTAGAGTTTAAAAGCACTATTGAAATATTATCAGATATAAACGGTGAAGATAAATCTATTGCTCAAATAGTTGAAAAATCAATACCTCAAATCAAAATACTAGTTGATGCTGTATATAATAAACTAAAAAATGGTGGTAGATTATTTTATATTGGATCAGGAACTAGCGGAAGATTAGGCATATTAGATGCCTCTGAATGTCCTCCAACTTTTGGTGTTAAGGACGATATTGTAATTGGTGTCATTGCTGGAGGTGATAAAGCAATAAGAAAATCTCAAGAATATGCTGAAGATTCATTAAATCAAGCATGGAAAGATCTAATCAATTATGATATTTCAAACAAAGATGTAGTTGTTGGTATTGCAGCATCAGGAACTACACCTTATGTGTTAGGTGGAATTGAAGAATGCAATAAAAATGGAATAATTACTGGGTGTATTACTTCTAATAAGAACTCCCCACTATCTGTCCTAGCTAAGTATCCTATAGAAGTAGTTGTAGGTCCTGAATATATAACTGGTAGTTCAAGGATGAAGGCTGGAACTGCTCAAAAATTAGTTTTAAATATGATATCATCTACAGTTATGATAAAATTAGGGAGAATTAAGGGAAACAAAATGGTAGATATGCAATTATCTAACAATAAACTAGTAAAAAGAGGTCATCATATTATAAAATCTGAATTAAATATATCAGAGGCAGAGGCAATTAAGCTTCTTAATGAATCTAAGAGTGTCAGGATAGCTATAAATAATTATAAAAAAAATAAAATTGAAAAAAAATAAAATAAAAGATGGCATTATGCTTTTGTTATATTCATTATTTCCAATTATTATTGGCCCAGTAATAATTCAAGCTGGAAATACTAAATACCAAACTGATCTAAATATTTACACTATTATTGGTGTTTTTATATGTATAATAGCTATTTTTTTAATTTTTAAAGGAATATTTAAAATAATAAACACTCTCTTTGAAAAATGATTTATAATTTTATTGTTTAGAAGATAGAGTACTAGAATATAAAAATGATTACTATAACACTTAAGGACGGCAGTAAAAAAAGTTATAAAAAAAATATAGCTGTAATAGATGTTGCAAAAGACATTAGTGAAGGATTTGCAAGAAATGTAATTTCTGCTAGCTTTAATGGAAAAACAGTAGAAGTTTCAACAAATCTAAATGAAAATGGAGTTTTAGAGTTATACACTTGGGATGATAATGAAGGAAAAAAAGCTTTCTGGCATTCTTCCTCACATGTTTTAGCTCAGGCATTAGAAGAATTGTATCCTGATATTAAACTAACTATTGGGCCAGCAATAAAAAATGGATTTTACTATGATGTTGACTTTAATAATCATGTCATAACAGATAAGGATTTTGATAAAATAGAATCTAAAATGATAAGTATATCAAGAGAGAAACATGATTTTAAAATGAAATCTGTATCAAAAAAAGATGCTATTAAATTCTATAAAAAATTATCGAATGATTATAAAATTGAGTTGATAGATGAGTTAACTGATGGGGAAATTACTTTTTGTGATCATTCAAATTTTACTGATTTATGCAAAGGAGGTCATATACCTAATACTGGGATAATAAAAGCAGTTAAAATTACTAATGTTGCTGGAGCATATTGGAGAGCTAACGAAAAGAATAAGCAATTAACAAGAGTTTATGGTATATCCTTTCCAAAACAGAAATTGCTTAATGAATATCTACTAAACCTTGAAGAGGCAAAAAAGAGAGATCATAGAATAATTGGTAAAAAATTAAATTTATTTACATTTTCAACTAAAGTTGGTTTAGGACTACCACTTTGGCTTCCAAAAGGAGTTGATCTGAGAAATAGACTTGAAAACTTTCTAATAAAAGCTCAAAAGAAAGCAGGTTATGAAATGGTAATTACTCCACATATAGGAAATAAAGAACTTTATATTACTTCTGGACATTATGAGAAGTATGGAGAAGATAGCTTTCAGCCAATTAAGACCCCTAAAGAAAATGAGGAATTTATGTTAAAACCTATGAACTGTCCTCATCATTGTGAAATATATAATTCTAGGAAATTTAGTTACAGAGACCTGCCTATTAGATATGCGGAATTTGGAACTGTATACAGGTACGAACAAAGTGGGGAACTGCATGGATTGACTAGAGTAAGAGGATTTACTCAAGATGATGCTCATATATTCTGTAGTGAAGACCAACTAGATAAGGAATTTAAAAATGTTATAGATTTAACACTATATGTGTTTAATCATCTAGGTTTGAATGATTTCTCTACTCAAATCTCATTAAGAGATCCTGAAAATTCACAAAAATACATTGGAGACACAAAGGCTTGGGAAAAATCTGAAAATGCAATATTGAAAGCAGTTAAAGAAAAAAACTTAAATTATAATATTAAATACGGTGAAGCTGCTTTTTATGGACCAAAATTAGATTTTATGGTAAATGATGCGCTAGGAAGAGAATGGCAATTAGGAACTATACAGGTTGACTATAATCTTCCTGAAAGATTTGACCTTACATATAAAGGTAAAGACAATTTATCCCATAGACCTGTAATGATACACAGAGCCCCTTTTGGAAGTCTTGAAAGATTTGTTGCAATATTACTTGAAAATACTGCAGGAAATTTACCACTTTGGCTTACTCCTAATCAAGTTATAATTCTTCCCATAAGTGATAAATATGAAAAATACTCTAAAAAAGTTTTAAATTTGATAGAAAATAACGAAATTCGCGCGCTACTAGACAACAGAAGTGAGACCACCAGTAGAAAGATTAGGGATGCTGAATTAAGTAAAATTCCATTCATGATTATAATTGGTGAAAAAGAAAATGATAAAGATATGATCTCACTTAGAAGTCATGGCGGAAAAGATTATGGGATGATAAAATTGGAAAAATTCTTCCATATAATCGAGAAAGAAATAAAAAATGTTTAATTAAAATCTAAAATTATAGCTTTAAGAAGAAAAGTTTATAGACCAAGAAGAAGACGTGAGGATCCTCATAAGATTAACTCAAAGATTGAAGCACTAGAAATTAGATTAGTGGGCGACAATGTTGAGATTGGTGTATACCCAACTAGTAAGGCGCTAACAATTGCAGACGAACAAGGTTTAGATCTAGTTGAGATTTCACCAAAAGCAGTTCCACCTGTATGTAAAATTATGGATTATAAAAAATTCCTCTTTGAACAAAAAAAGAGAGAAAAGTTTTTAAAATCTAAAACATCTAAGGTGATTGTAAAAGAAATAAGATTTGGACCAAATACTGATGATCATGATTATGAATTTAAAAAGAAGCATGCTATTAAATTCTTATCTGACGGAGCTAAACTTAAAGCATTTGTATTTTTTAGAGGAAGATCAATTATATATAAAGATAAAGGTGAAATATTATTATTAAGACTTGCTCAAGAGCTAGAAGAATATGGAACGGTTGAGCAGCTACCAAAACTAGAAAGCAAAAAGATGATAATGATAGTGACACCAAAAAAAAATAAATAAATTACAAGAAATGCCAAAAATGAAGACAAAATCCAGTGCAAAGAAAAGATTTAAGCTAACTGGATCAGGAAAAATAAAAAGAAAGCATGCTTTCAAAAGTCATATTCTAACAAAAAAATCAAAAAAAAGAAAGTTAGCGTTGACACATTCGACATTAGTACACAAAAGTGATACTGATAATATAAAACAACAGCTAAGACTTAAATAATTCTTAGCAGGTGAGTATTAACCATAAATTTGGGTATATAAAGAGTTTTAAAAACCACCTAATTTAAAAAAATAGAAAAATGCCAAGATCAGTAAATTCAGTAGCCAAAAGAGCTAGAAGAAAAAAAGTACTTAAACAAGCAAAAGGTTATTTCGGAAGAAGAAAAAACGTATGGACTGTAGCTAAAAATGCTGTAGATAAAGCGATGCTTTATGCATATAGAGATCGAAGAAATAACAAAAGAAATTTCAGATCCTTATGGATAATGAGAATTAATGCTGCTGCTAGACTAAATGGATTGACTTATTCCGAATTTATAAGCAAACTAAAATCTAACAATATTGAGATAAACAGAAAGGTATTAGCAGATTTAGCAGTTAATAATCCCAACGCTTTTAAAGAGTTAGTTAAAAACCTTAAATAGAGCAAATATGGACACTAAGCATGTTCATATATTTACAGGCTCAATGATTGAGGTTAACAGATTAGTTTCTGATCTATCTGAAGCAAACATAAACTCAATTGTAGAAGATGAAGGTAAATCTGCAGTATTAGCAGGGTTTGCAGTGCCTAATTTGTCACTTACACATAGGTTGTTAGTAAAAAACCAAGATGTTAAAAAAGCGGAAATAATAATTAATAATTATTTATCTAATGACTCGTAAATTAAAACGGCAAGTCTGATTTTTCTTCAGTAGGGTCTTGCAAAGATTGATCACTGTCAGGTTTAAATGTGTCATCATTAGCTGCAGCATTCATTTTAGAATGAAACTCATAAGGAGAATCATAGTTCTCAATGTCTTCAAATTTACCTAATGAAGGAACAAATCTTAATCTAATAGTATCCAACCCTCCATTTCTATGTTTAGAAACTATAAACTCAGCTTCACCTTCAGTTGATGATCTATCATCATCATCCCATGTATCTATTTTATAATATTCAGGCCTATAAATAAACGAAACAATATCTGAATCTTGCTCAATAGCACCTGATTCCCTTAAATCCGACAGAAGAGGTCTTTTAGATTGTCTTCCCTCAACAAGCCTAGAAAGCTGTGATAAAGCAATCACTGGTATTTTTAATTCTTTTGCAAGTGCTTTTAAATTTCTAGAAATAGTTGAGATTTCCTGCTCTCTATTTCCTGTTTTAAATGTACCACCAGTAGTCATTAATTGAAGATAATCTACAATTATTAATTTAACATCATGCTGTGATACTAAACGTCTTGCCTTAGCTCTTAGGTCAAAAATTGATAATGATGGAGTATCATCAATAAATAATGGAGCCTTTTCAAGGTTTTTAACCCTAACATTCAATTGTTCCCACTCATGTTTTTCTAATTTACCTGTTCGTAATTTTTCAGAATTAAGTCCTGTTTCAGATGAAATTAATCTTGTAATAAGTTGTAGAGATGACATTTCTAATGAGAAAAAAGCAAGAGGTATATTTTGATTAATAGATATGTTACTTGCCATTGATAAGGCTAAAGCAGTTTTACCCATACCTGGTCTAGCGGCTATAATAATTAAGTCACTTTCTTGCCATCCAGAAGTTAATTTATCTATTTTACTAAAACCAGAGGGAACACCACTTAATCCCTGCTTATTTGATATAGACTCAATTTTGTTTTTAGCTTGTATAACTAAGTTTTGAGCTGTTTCTGAAGATTTCTTGATATTTCCTTGAGTTACATCATAAAGTTTAGCTTCTGCATTATCTAATAAATCAAAAACATCTTTTGTTTCATCGTAGGAATCCATAATAATTTCATTTGAAATCTTAATAAGACTTCTTTGAATATACTTTTGAAGAATAATCCTAGCATGAAATTCAATATGAGCAGAAGATGAAACCTTTTGAGTTAGTGAAATTAAATAGAAATCTCCACCACATAATTCTAACTTTGAATCCTTCTTTAACTGGGCAGATACAGTCAATAAGTCAATAGGTTCACTTTTTTGAAAAAGTTTATGAATCGCTTCAAAAATAAATTGATGAGATTCTTTGTAAAATGCTTCAGGAGTTAATATATCTATAACCTCATCTACACCTTTCTTGTCTATCATCATAGCTCCAAGAACAACTTCTTCTAAATCTATTGCTTGAGGAGGAATTTTACCCTTTTCTAAATTAATGATCGAATTATGATCAATTCTAAGACCCTGAAAAGATGTTGATGGTTTCATTAAGGCTAATTTAGATAATTAAAAGAATTTGAAATGAAATTAAATTTTAAAATTTTTAACCTTTAATAAACATTTAAGCTGTTAATAAAAAGATAAAATTGTTAATAATAGGAGAATTATTAAGATTTATAAACTCCCATGTTAGAATATTTATTCATCCTTCTTTTAACTAATTCAGATGAACTCATTTCTTTAAATTCGTTATATGCATTAAGGATTGCCTCTTTTACAATTTCGAATGTCTTTTCTTTATTTCTATGTGCTCCACCAAGAGGTTCTTTAATAATTTTATCTACTAACTTCATTTTTTTCATATCCTTAGCAGTTAACTTCAATGCAGATGCAGCAACCTCTTTAAATTCCCAACTTCTCCATAAAATAGATGAACAAGACTCCGGAGAAATTACCGAATACCATGTATTATCAAGCATCATAACCTTATCTCCTACTCCAATTCCTAAAGCACCTCCAGATGCACCCTCACCAATAATTATAACAATTATAGGAACTTTAAGTTTTGTCATTTCAAAAATGTTTCTTGCTATTGCTTCACCTTGACCTCTTTCTTCAGCTTCCATTCCAGGATATGCTCCAGGCGTATCAATTAATGCAACAACTGGAATGTTAAATTTTTCCGCCTTTTTCATCAATCTTAGAGCTTTCCTATATCCCTCAGGGTTTGACATCCCAAAATTTCTATATTGTCTAGTTTTGGTATTATTACCTTTTTGTTGACCAATAAACATAAATGTTTGATCTTCAATTTTTCCAAGACCGCCAATCATTGCTTTATCATCTTTAAAATTTCTATCACCATGTAATTCAACAAATGTGTCTCCAAAAATTGAATTAATATAATCTAAAGTATAAGGTCTGTCAGGATGTCTAGACATTTGTACTTTTTGCCACGGAGATAGATTACTGTAAATTTCTTTTACAGCAGAATTTAATTTTTTTTGAATCTTTTTACATGTTTCAGTAACATCTACATCACTCTTTTCTCCTAATGATCTACACTCATGTAATTGATCTTCTAATTCTTTTATAGGTAATTCAAAATCTAAATAATTCATAAAAAAAATTTATATACACATATAATATTTAAAATTATAAAATCTTGTATACATTATGCTATAGATTGCGCTATTTTTAATTCTTTCTATATTTAATAAATGCATTGATTATAATTGTAGTTAGAATAAGAATAGCTCCAAGGTAAAACATAAAACTCATTTTTTCTTGATTTGGAAATAATAAAATAGCCAATACAATCCCATAGACAGGCTCAAGATTATATGTTAGCACAACTGTAAAAGGTGTTAAATATTTCATTAAACTAACAGCAGCAATAAATGCATATGCTGTGCAAATAGAACCTAGTATAAACAAATAAAAATAGTCAAGACTAAAAATATTTTCTATATAAACACTAGAAAAGGATTCAGTTATTAATAAATATGATGTTATAAAGATTACTCCAGTTAAGAATTCATAAAAAGAAATTGTAATAGGACTATATTTTTTTACAAGTTTTCCGTTAAAAACTGAAAACAATGAAGAAAATAGTGCTGAAAAAATACCTAAAATAATACCATTTAAATATGATATTTCAGCCATGGTAATTAAATAAACTCCAATAATCACTAGTAAACCCATAATAATCTCATAATAAATTATTCTTCTTCTAAAGAATAAAGGCTCAATAAATGAGGTAAAAAAAGCAGCAGTAGAAAACATAGCTAAGGTTATTGAAATATTAGATTGTTCTATAGCTTCAAAAAACGTAATCCAATGCAAAGCAATAATAATACCTGGTAAAGAAAATTTTAAAAAGGTTTTAAAATCTATACTTATTTTGTTCTTAGCAGCAATTAAGTATATAAACGTTAATACGCTTGCAATAAGCATTCTATGCCAAACTAATGGAATAGATGATACTGATATCAATTCTCCTAAAATTGCGGTAAATCCAGCAATAAAGACCAGGAAATGGAGGTGGATATAATGTTTAAAGTTTCTTGTATGCATTTTTATATAATAAATACACAGCTAAAAATCCAAAAACAAAATTTGGAAACCAAACTGCAATAAAGGGAGAAAAATCAGATTGCTGAGCTAATACCCCAAAAACCTTATCAAAGAAAACATAGGTCATTGCTACTGAAATACCAAAAGCTAAATTAACACCTGTTCCACCTCTTCGTTTAACTGAAGAAACAGAAAATGCAATTAATGTTAAAATAAATATAGAAAACGGGACGCTCCATTTTTTATATTTAACTACTTGATATCTTCCTATATTAGAAGATCCTCTTGATTTTTCTTGGTCAATAAATTTTACTAGATCAAAATAATTTAATGTCTCAGCAATATAATTTAGTGGCGTTAAATCAGATAAATTAAATGAAAATAACGTATCTAAAGTTCTTTCTGTATAAATGATGTCAATACTGTCAGTAATAGTTCTTTTAGTATAATTTGTTAATCTATAAGTGCTGTCCTTTTCTATATATCTAATATTACTTGCATTAATCTTAAATTTCAACTTATTTCCTTGAAAATGTTCTAATGTAAAATTAGTGCCAATATTATTTTTTATGTTAAACTGAGTCAAATAGATATATTCATTATCATTTATTTTTCTAAAGATATTTTTGTCTTCAATGTTTTTCCTGGAACCTTTAAGATATTTGTATGAAAATTCATTAAAATCTCTACTTGCATCTGGAACAACAAAAATTCCAAGAATAAGTGCAGCAAATGCAATCATAGCCGAACCAATCAGATACGGTTTAATAAGTTTTTTTAAAGAAAATCCTGAACTATATAATGCTACAATTTCAGAATCAGACGCTAACTTAGAAGTGAACCATATAACTGAAAGAAATAAAAATAACGGCAATAGTGAATTTGAAAAATATATAGTAAAATTATAGTAGAATTCTAATACTTCATTAAAAGGAACATTATTTGATAAAATTTTATCAATATTATCTGCAAGATTGACTACAATAGCAATCGGGACAAAAAGTATTTGAATTGAAATATATGTGATTAAATATTTCTTTAATATGTACCAGTCTATTATTTTCAATTAACTATAATCTTTTATTTAAAACTTTTACCATTTTTTTCTTCCAATTTAAAAAATCTCCATCTATTATGTGTTTTCTAGACTCAGAAATTAACCAAGAATAAAACCCTAAATTATGTATTGAAGCAATTTGCTTTCCTAAAATTTCATTTACAGAAAAAAGATGTCTTAGATAAGCTTTTGAGTATTGTTTGTCAACATATGTAATATCATCCTTATCAATTGCTGAAAAATCATCTTTCCACTTATTATTTTTTATATTAATTACACCTCTTGAAGTAAAAAGCATTCCATTTCTTGCATTTCTTGTAGGCATAACACAATCAAACATATCTACTCCTAAAGCTATGTTCTCAAGAAGATTTATAGGATTGCCTACACCCATAAGATATCTTGGCTTATCTATAGGAAAAATTTCACAAACCAACTCAGTCATAGCATACATTTCTTCAGCAGGTTCACCAACAGATAGTCCTCCGATAGCATTTCCAAATGAGTTAGTCTTTGATATATATTCAGCAGATTGAATTCGAAGATCTTTATATGTGCTTCCTTGAGCTATAGGAAATAAATACTGCTCGTATTCATATTTTTTTTCTGTTGAATTAAATCTCTTAATACATCTATCTAGCCATTTATGCGTTAGATTCATTGAATTTTTTGCATAATCATAATCACATGGATAAGGAGGGCATTCATCAAAAGCCATAATTATATCAGCACCAATTGATCTTTGAATATCAATAACTTTTTCAGGGGTAAATAGATGGGTGCTGCCATCAATATGATTCTTAAATTTTACACCATCATTAGTTATTTTTCTATTTGATGCCAAAGAATAAACCTGATATCCGCCTGAATCAGTTAATATATTACCACTCCAATTTATAAATTTATGGATTCCTCCAGCTTTTTCAATTATATCAACACCTGGTCTTAAATACAAATGATATGTATTCCCTAAAATTATCTCAGCATTAATTTGATTTTTTAATTCCCTTTGATGGACAGCTTTAACAGTTCCTTGTGTGCCAACTGGCATAAAGACAGGAGTTTCAATTTTACCATGAGAAGCTTCTATAATGCCCGCTCTAGCTTTAGAATTAATATCTGTATTTTGAATTGTAAATTTCATAAATATGAAAAACAAATATAAATAACATTAACCCAATTAATTCTTAATAAAACTCTAATATTATAAATTTTAAGTTTTTGTTAATAAATGGTTTTAAAATAATTTCATATTAGTAAAACAAAATTCTAATTTCACACAATCAAAATTCTACGATAAAGAATGATAGATATCAATCATTTACAGGCATTAACTACTCAGGTTCGTAGAGATATTCTAAGAATGGTACATAAGGTAAACTCTGGACATCCTGGAGGATCATTAGGTTGTGCAGAATTTATTGTTTGTCTGTTTAATGTTATTATGGAAAGAAATGATAGTTTTGATATGAATGGATCAAAAGAAGATCTTTTCTTTCTAAGTAATGGGCATATTTCTCCCGTGTTCTATAGTGTATTAGCTAGGTCAAATTATTTTGATGTTTCTGAACTTAGTACATTTCGTTTAATTGATTCAAGACTGCAAGGACATCCAACAACTCATGAAGGTCTTCCTGGTGTTAGAATTGCTTCTGGATCCTTAGGTCAAGGACTTTCAGTTGCTCTTGGTGCTGCTCATTCAAAAAAATTAAATAATGATAATAAGTTAATATATAGCCTACATGGTGATGGAGAATTACAAGAAGGTCAGAATTGGGAAGCAATAATGTATGCATCTGCAAAAAAAATAGATAATATTGTTGCAACAATAGATGTCAATGGTCAACAAATTGATGGAAGCACGTCTAGTGTTGTTGATATGGGTAATATAAAGTTAAAATTTGAAGCATTTGGATGGATTGTATGTGAAATAAATAATGGAAATGATGTTCAATCAATTATTGATGGAATGAATGATGCTAAATCTAAAACAGGTAATAATAAACCTGTATGTGTGCTCTTAAATACTGTTATGGGCAATGGTGTTGATTTTATGATGCACACACATGAATGGCATGGAAAGGCTCCAAATGATGAGCAATTAGAAATAGCTTTAAATCAAAACCCTGAAACTTTAGGAGATTATTAAATGAAAGAATACGACTACACAGAAAAAAAAGATACCAGAAGTGGCTTTGGTGATGGTTTGACAGAACTTGGCAAAACAAATCCCAATGTAGTTGCATTATGTGCTGATTTAACTGGATCATTAAAAATGAATGAGTTCAAAAAAAATCATCCAGAAAGATTTTTCCAAGTTGGTATTGCAGAAGCTAATATGATGGGAATTGCTGCAGGACTCACAATTGGAGGAAAAATTCCATTTACAGGAACTTTTGCTAATTTCTCAACTGGAAGAGTATATGATCAAATACGCCAATCGATTGCTTATTCTGGAAAAAACGTAAAAATATGTGCCTCTCATGCTGGAATAACACTTGGAGAAGACGGAGCTACTCATCAAATATTAGAAGATATTGGTCTGATGAAAATGCTCCCTGGAATGACAGTTATAAATACTTGTGATTATAATCAAACTAAGGCAGCTACTGTTGCTATTGCTAATTATAATGGACCTGTTTATCTTAGGTTTGGTAGGCCAAAAGTTCCTGTTTTTACACCAGAGAATCAAAATTTTGAAATTGGAAAAGCAGTACAACTTCAAGAAGGAAATGATGTAACAATTGTAGCTACTGGACATTTAGTGTGGGAAGCATTAGAAGCAGCTAAAATATTACATGATAAAGAGATTAGTGCTGATGTAATTAATATCCATACAATTAAACCTCTAGATGAGGGAACAATACTAAAATCAGTTGAAAAAACAGGCTGTATTGTAACTGCTGAGGAACATAATTATTTAGGAGGATTAGGAGAAAGTGTTTCTCGTGTATTGGCTTCAAACAATCCAAAACCTCAAGAATTCGTTGCAACTAATGATACTTTTGGTGAATCTGGAACCCCAGCTCAACTAATGGAAAAATACGGTCTTAGTGCAAATTCTATTGTAGAAAAATCAGAAAAAGTAATCAAAAGGAAAAATTAATCGTCTCTTGATTCAGTATTGTCTGTGTCTAAGTAATTAGGAATACCATCGCCGTCAGTGTCATCATTTGTAGGATCTCCATCCCCTATATCATTTGTAGGATCTCCATCTCCATCTCTGTCATCCGTTAAATCTGTATCAGGCTCAAGGTCCTCATCAATTGTTAATGTACCATCATTATCATCATCACTATCGACAAAATCTGCATATGGATCATCATCAGTATTATCATCAGTTAAGTCTAGATTCCCATCTAAATCTTCTAAATGAGAAGGAACATTATCATAATCATGATCATTTTCTTCAGATTCTAAGAGTTTAAATTTAAAGATAAGATTTGAATATACTGGTACTGATCCTGCTGCACTAGAATAATATCCCATCCCAGAAGGTAAGAACATTATCCCAATACCTGGATTGTTATAATCAACAGTTCCATCATTATTAACTACAAAACCTGTAGCATTATTAAATTCAGGAAGTACCCTACCCCATCCAGCAATTGTATTGGTTAAATCAAAATCTACAGGAGTTGAAGCACTATCAAATATAATTCCATCCATAAGACTTCCTTCATAGTTAACTCTAACTCTATCTGAAAAATTTGGTGACGTTTCAGATTCTCCTTGAGAAATTTTTATAATATAATATTCATATTCAATATCAAAGTATGTAGTAGTTAATGTTATTATATCATCACTAAGAATAGTGTTTTGGTCTGGATCAGGCAAATTTCCATCTTCAGGTAATTCAGATATGATAATTTCATCTAAAGTGAAACCTGGATTGTTTTCTAGATAAGCAGAATTATAGTAATGAGTATCGAAATAGCCTAAAAGAGAATCTTTATCAATAAGTTGTTGTTCAGTTCTG
Organism: Flavobacteriales bacterium; assembly: GCA_004213965.1. Taxonomy (GTDB): domain Bacteria; phylum Bacteroidota; class Bacteroidia; order Flavobacteriales; family Flavobacteriaceae. Next base: position 25,127 of record SGZI01000002.1, on the reverse strand, counting down.
TCATTTTCAGGAATCTCTACTAATCCATCATCTGGATCATCAGGGCATGAGTAAAATAAAACTAAAAATAAAAAGAAAAAAAAATGTACTTTATATCTCATTTGCTTTAATTTTACATGCAAAAGTACAATTATTATATTGTAAATTGTCAAGTTTTAACAATCTTTTAAGTAGTTAAATTTATATATAAATGGGAGACAAAACTATAATACTTAATGACACTCAAATTAGAAGTAAACTAAAGAGAATTTCATATCAAATATTAGAAGCAAATATGAAAAACTCTGAAATTGTTATTGCTGGTATTGAATCTAATGGCTATAAAATTGCCCAAGAGATAAAGAAGATTCTTAATAAAATCTCTAAAATAGAAGTTGTTTTGTGTAAAGTGATTATTGATAAAAAAAATCCAAGAAATCCTATTAAAACTTCTATTAATAAAGAGATCTACACAAATAAATCAGTTGTTTTAATTGATGATGTATTAAATTCTGGATCAACACTGGTTTATGGAGTGAAGCACTTTCTTGAAGTAGAATTAATACAGTTTAAAACAGCTGTATTAGTAAATAGAAATCACAAAAAATTTCCAGTAAAGGCCGATTTTAAAGGAGTTTCTCTATCAACTTCTATGCAAAACCATGTACTAGTTGAATTTAAAGGGTCTAAGATAGAAGCATTAATTATTTAATTTAATCAGTATCTCATTAATTATCTTAGTTTCTGATTTATGTGTACAATCAATAATGATTTTGCTCTTTTCATAATACAAATTTCTTTCAAATAAATGTTTTGCTATATATTCCTTTAGCTTATCTTTTGAAAAATTTCTTACAATAATAGGAGGATTTTTAAATAAGATGTCTACAAGATTACTTAATGAGTATTTTAAATATATACTTACAATGTTTTCCCCTGTTATAAGATTAATGTTATTAGAATAGCAAGGAGTGCCTTCTTCAACAGATAAAACAATTTTATTTTTATTTTTTAATATCTTTTTAAGATAATAATTCTCAATTTTTCTAAATATTACATCTCCCTTAGTTTTTAATATTTTTGCTATACTTAATTTTTCTTCTTTTTCAATTAACTGGTGTAAATCAACAAAATTTAAACCTAATTTATTGGCAATCATTTTAGCAACATTTGTTTTATTTGAATCATTGTAACCTACAAGAACTATAATCATATTAAAGCTTCGATATTAATATATAAATTTCATTGTAATATAAATTAAAGATTTTATATTTGCAGCCTTATATATGAGTTAATTTTGACCTGGTAGCTCAGTTGGTAGAGCATCTCCCTTTTAAGGAGAGGGTCCTGGGTTCGAGCCCCAGCCAGGTCACAAATTAGTTCAAGCCAACAAGCTTAATTAAGCGTACGTGGCGGAATTGGTAGACGCGTTAGGTTGAGGGCCTAATAACTTTAATAAGTTGTGGAAGTTCGAGTCTTCTCGTACGCACAAAGACCATCAAGAATAATTTAACTATGAATAAATCCATATCAATTATTGGTTCTGGCTTTTCCTCATTGTCTGCAGCATGTTATTTAGCTAAGCAAGGAAATAAGGTTACAGTATTTGAGAAAAATAATGAATTTGGTGGAAGAGCTCGACAATTAAAAGCAAAAGGGTTTACGTTTGATATGGGGCCAAGCTTTTATTGGATGCCCGATGTTTTTGAAAATTTTTTCAATGATTTTAATAAAAAAACTAGTGATTATTATCAATTAACAAAGCTAAATCCTGGATATTCAGTTTATTTCAATGATAATAACACTATTCCAATTGAAGATTCTCTTGAAAAAATTTGTGAAAGATTTGAGAGAATAGAAGCAGGCAGCTCTGACAAGCTTAAAAAATTTATTCATAATGCTAAAGACAATTATAGGGTTGCTGTATTAGATATGATATATAAAATGCCCGGTGAATCTCCTCTGGAACTAATAACAATAGATACAATTAAAAAGGTTCGATACTTCCTTACAAATATTAGAAGAGAAGTTAGAAAAGATTTTAAAAATCCGATGCTTAGAGCTATTCTTGAATTTCCTGTATTATTTCTAGGAGCAAAACCCTCAGACACCCCTGCATTTTACAATTTTATGAATTTTGCAGATTTTGGATTAGGAACATTTCAACCTAAAAATGGATTTTATGATGTTGTTCAAGGAATGATTTCATTAGGAAAATCTCTAGGAGTTTCATATAAAAACAATTCTGATGTAAAAAAAATCATAACAAAGGACAATAAATTAGTAGGCTTAGAAATTAATGAAAATTTTATTGAGTGTGATATTGTGATATCTGGTGCAGATTATAATTTTACAGAAAAATTACTTCCAAAGAATCTGAGACAGTACAGTGAAAACTATTGGAATAAAAGAACACTAGCGCCTTCATCTTTATTGTTTTATGTTGGGTTTAATAAAAAATTAAATAACATAGAGCATCATAACTTAATTTTTGATACAGATTTTGATCAACATGCAGTTGAAATTTATGATGATCCTAAATGGCCAACTAATCCATTACTATATGCAAGTTTTACATCTAAAACTCATAAGCACACTGCGCCAGAGGGTTGTGAGAATGGAGTTTTTCTTATTCCAATTGCTCCAAATCTTGAAGATAATCAACAAATAAGAGATAAATATTTTGATATACTAATTAATAAACTTGAAAAAATAACTAAACAAGACTTGACAGATAATATAATCTATCAAGAAAGCTACTGTGTAAATGATTTTATTAATGATTATAACTCATACAAAGGAAATGCCTATGGTTTAGCAAATACATTATTCCAAACAGCATTTTTAAGACCAAGACTTAAAAGCAAGAAAGTCTCTAATCTTTACTTCTGCGGACAACTAACTGTGCCAGGTCCTGGAGTACCTCCAGCTTTAGTTTCAGGCAAACTTGTAAGTGATTTAGTAATGAAATATGAAGAAAATTAAAAATTATTTTTAAATTGTAAACAGATAGTGTTTTAAAGATGAAAAAAGTATTTGACGAAGTTTCATATAGCTGCAGCAAGAAAGTTACTAATACCTATAGTACATCATTTTCAATGGCTTGTAAAATGTTATCAAAAAATATCCGACAGGATATATATAATATTTATGGGTTTGTAAGATTTGCTGATGAGATTGTTGACTCATTCCATGATTATGATAGAAGTATGCTATTTGAAGAATTTAATAATGATTTAGAGCGAGCATTAAAAAATAAAATACATATAAATCCAATACTAAATTCATTTCAAATAACCTATCATAAATATAACATTAATAAAGAGCTTGTAACTGCATTCATGGATAGCATGAGAAAAGATCTTACAGTTACAAAATATAATACACAAAAGGAGTATGAAAATTATATCTATGGATCAGCAGATGTAGTTGGTTTAATGTGTTTAAAAGTATTTGTCAAAGGAGATGAAAAAAAATATAAAATACTTAAGAATTATGCTATGCGATTAGGCTCTGCATTTCAAAAAGTAAATTTTTTAAGAGATTATAAATTAGATATTGAGATTTTAAAAAGATCATATTTTCCAAATATTCAACTAAATAATCTAAATGAAAGTACAAAAAAGGAAATTATTACTGATATTGAAATGGATTTTAAAAATGCATTAACAGGTATAAAATTACTGCCAATTGAAGCTAAGTTTGGTGTATTTATGGCATACAGGTATTACAATCAATTATTGAAAAAATTAAAAAACACACCTGCACCAGAGATAAAAAATAGCAGAATTAGAGTTCCTAATCTAAAAAAAATTGAACTTCTTACAAGAAGTTATGTCAAATATCAATTAAATCTATTGTAAATGGAGACTATAAATTGGATTATAGTATTTATCTCAACCTTCTGTTTTATGGAATTTATGGCATGGTTTTCACATAAGTATATTATGCATGGCTTTCTTTGGTCTGTTCATAAAGATCATCATAAAAAAGATCATGATTCATGGTGGGAAAGAAATGACTTATTTTTTATTTTTTATGCACTTGTAAGTATGAGTTTCTTCTATTCTGAAGTTGAATACAATTTTATTTATGGTTTTGCTATTGGTTTTGGAATTTTCGCATATGGATTAACATATTTTCTTGTTCATGACATACTAATTCACCAACGATTTAAATTATTTAGAAACACCAATAATTGGTATGCTAAAGCAGTTAGACGTGCTCATAAAATGCATCACAAACATATAGGGAAAGAAGATGGAGAATGTTTTGGGATGTTATTACCTCCATTAAAATATTTTAGAGACTATTATAAGTAGTATCATATAATCTCAACTTTATATAGCATATGAAAAAACCTTACTTTAAATATATTATTATAGGTGCAGGAACTTCTGGATTACATTTAATTAAATCAATTTCTGAAGACAAATTTTTTAGAAAAGAAAAGATTCTATTAATAGATAAATCGTTAAAAAAAAATGAAGAAAAATGCTACTCGTTTTGGGAAAAAGGTAAAGGTAAATGGGATGAAATTATTACAAAATCATGGTCAAATGGGTGTTTTATCTGCAAAGATCATGTGATTAATCTTGATTTAAAAGATTACAAATACAAGATGATAAAATCTATAGATTTTCATAAACATGTAATAAAAAGTATCTCAGCAAACAGTAATATAGAATTCATTAAGGATGATGTGATAAACATAAGAAAAGAGAATAATCAGGTAATAGTTGTGGCTAATAAAACCAACTATATGTGTGATCATGTATTTGATAGTAGAGTTTCCAATAATATTAATTTAAATAATCATATTTCAATCAAACAGCATTTTAAAGGATGGATTATTAAAACTGAAGCTTCAAAATTTGATTCAAAGACATTTACAATAATGGATTACAGAATCCGTGACACTGAAAAAACAGCTTTTACTTATGTGTTACCTATATCTAATAATAAAGCACTTGTTGAATACACATACTTTACAAAGGAATTGGTAGAGTCAAAGGAATATGATTTGAAATTAAAAAAATATATAAAGGATATATTAAACGTCAATAATTACTCTATTATAAATGAAGAATATGGGGTAATTCCTATGACTAATTACCCATTTTTTAATCATACAACAGACAGAATCACCAAAATAGGAACAGCAGGTGGATGGGTTAAACCTTCAACAGGATACTCATTTAAGAATTCTGAAAGAAATAGCAAAAAAATAGTTAGGCAATTAAAAAAAGGAGTTACTCTAATTAAAGTTAAAAGCAAATTAAAATATTATCATATGGATAAAATATTTTTAGATGTATTAGAAAAAAATAATTGGTTTGGGGAAAAATTATTTTCTTTATTATTTAGAAAAAATACAACTAATAAAATATTTGAATTTTTAGATGAGAAAAGTGATTTTTTTAGTGAATTAAAAATAATTAAATCGTTATTTTCAATTCATTTTGTTAAAAGCTTCTTAAGACATTTATTTACTGGCCTAAAAGCAAACTAACGACCATGTCTTTTTATAAGGTTTAAAGCAGAACCTAAATTATACCATTCAATTTGTGAAGAATTATATGAATGATTTAACTTAATAACATCATATGAACCATCATCATGTTTTAATCTAACCTTCAGGTGTCTTGAAGGAGAAAAATCCTTTAAGTCAATAAATGAGATTCTATCATTTTCCTGAATTAAATCATAATCAGATTCATTTGAAAATGTTAGAGCTAACATTCCTTGTTTTTTTAGATTTGTTTCATGAATTCTAGCAAATGATTTAACTATTACAGCGCAAACACCTAAATGTCTTGGCTCCATTGCTGCATGTTCTCTAGAAGAACCTTCGCCATAATTGTGATCACCAACAACAACTGTATCTATTCCTTTAGATTTATAAAATCTCTGAACATCTGGAACACCTCCATATTCTCCAGTAAGTTGATTTTTTACAAAATTTGTTTTTTTATTAAATGCATTAACAGCTCCTATCAAACAATTATTAGAAATATTATCTAGGTGGCCTCTATATCTTAACCATGGACCAGCCATAGATATATGATCAGTGGTACATTTACCAAAAGCTTTTATTAATAATCTTGCGTCTTTTATATTATTTCCAATTGGTTTAAATGGTTCTAACAACTGTAATCTATCGGATTTAGGATTTACTTTTACCTCAATACTATTTCCATTAGATATAGGATCAATATAACCAAAATCCTTGCAATCAAACCCCTGTTTTGGTAATTCAATTCCTGTAGGCGGATCAAGCATCACCTCTTCACCTTTTTCATTGATTAAACTATCATTTAAAGGATCGAAATCTAGTCTTCCTGAAATTGCAATAGCAGCTACAATCTCTGGAGATCCAACAAAAGCGTGTGTGTTTGGATTTCCATCAGCACGTTTTGAAAAATTCCTATTAAAAGAATGAACTATTGAATTTTTTTCCTCCCCTTTTAAATCACTTCTATCCCATTGACCTATGCATGGTCCACATGCATTAGTAAAAATTGTAGCATTTAAATCTTCAAATATTTTAAGTATTCCATCTCTTTCTGCAGTATATCTAACTTGCTCAGAGCCAGGGTTAATTCCAAAATCTGATTTTGTTTTTAATTTTTTCTCTATTGCTTGTTTTGCTATTGAAGCAGCTCTTGTTAAATCTTCATATGATGAATTTGTACAAGAACCTATTAATCCCCAATCAACATCTAAAGGCCAATCATTTTCCTTAGCTTTCTTCCCCATTTCTGAAATAGGAGTAGCTAAATCTGGTGTAAAAGGTCCATTTAAATGAGGCTTTAACTCATTTAAATCAATCTCTATTAATTGATCAAAATATTTTTCTGGATTATTATAAATCTCTTTATCTCCTGTTAAATATTCTTTAATATTATTTGCAGCATCAGCAACTTTACTTCTTCCCGTTGCTCTTAAGTATCTCTCCATTGATTCATCATATCCAAAAGTAGAAGTAGTTGCTCCTACTTCAGCGCCCATATTACATATTGTTCCTTTACCAGTAGCTGACATGGATTGTGCACCAGGACCAAAATATTCAATTATACATCCTGTACCTCCTTTAACAGATAAAATTCCTGCAACTTTTAAAATAACATCTTTTGGAGCAGTCCATCCTGAAAGCTTACCAGTTAATTTAACACCAATAATTTTTGGAAATTTTAATTCCCAAGGCATTCCAGCCATTACATCAACTGCATCAGCACCACCAACACCTATTGCTATCATACCTAATCCACCAGCATTTACCGTGTGTGAATCAGTTCCAATCATCATTCCTCCAGGAAATGCATAGTTTTCTAATACAACTTGATGAATAATGCCAGCTCCAGGTTTCCAAAAACCTATTCCATACTTGTTTGAAACAGTTTTTAAAAACTCGAAAACCTCATTGCTAACAGAGTTTGCTCTTTTCAAATCTTTTACGGCTCCTAGTTTAGCTTGTATTAAGTGATCACAATGAACAGTTGTAGGTACAGAAACTCTAGATTTACCTGCTTGCATAAATTGAAGAAGTGCCATTTGTGCTGTAGCATCCTGACATGCGATTCTGTCTGGTCTAAAATCAACATAATCTTTACCTCTTATAAATGGTTTGTCGAAACCATTCCATAAATGAGAATATAATATTTTTTCTGAAAGAGTTAAAGGAGTTTTAATAGATTTTCTTGCATTGTCAACATTCTTAACAATGTCATTATAAACCTTTTCAATCATTTCAAAATCAAAAACCATAAAAAGCTATTTTTTTAACCAATTGCTATAGAAATTACAATCCCTATGCTCCATGGATATCTTAATAAATGTTTCATTAATTTTATCATCCTGCCATTTTTCAATTTCTTTTAACTGCTTGTTTTGCAATGCTAGTTTTTGAATCTTTAAATAATCCTTAGAAAAGTCTGCAACATGTTCATCATATCTGTTAGAAACAGAAAGGATTTTAAATTTTATTGGATTCACTCTATCTTCATCTTGATAAACAATACTTACTTCATCTTCTTTTAAATTTGAAATTTGGGAATATAACTCAGGATCCATCTTAGTTAATTCAAAACTGTAATCTTGAGTCTCTGGATTTATAAGAAGTCCTCCATCATATTTAGTTTCCTTTTCATCACTAGCATCTCTAGCAGCATCAGAAAATGCTAAATCTCCTGAAACTATTCTTTTTCTAATATTTTCAATTTTTTCTTTTGCTTCCTTTATTTCTTTCGAGTTTACCTTAGGTCTCAATAAAATATGTCTGACATCATATTCCTGTCCACGGATCTTTTCTAAAAAAATAATATGATATCCAAATTCTGTTTCAAAAGGCTCAGATATTTCTCCTTCTTCAAGGGAAAAGGCAACTTCATTAAACTCTTTAACCATCGGAGACCTTTTTCTGTTTATTGTATATTTACCTCCATTTCTTCTTGAAGGTAAATCGTCACTATATAGTACTGCTTTTGTAACAAAACTTGCTCCATTTTCAACTACATCAGCTTTGAACTGTCTTAATCTATCAACTACTTTTTCTTTTTCTTCTTCTGTAGTTTTAGGAATAATTACAATTTGTGAAACCCTCAGCTCTGTTCCAAAAATAGGCCTATCAGCTTTTGGTATTAACTTAAAAAATTGTCTAACTTCTTCTGGTGTAACTTCAATGTCTTCAATTATGGACTCTTGCATTTTTTTTGCTAATTCAGAATTTTTATTTAGATCAAACATTTCAGTTCTTAATTCCTGTTCTGAACTCTTATTATAATATTCAATTAATTTATCCATAGACCCTATCTGTTGAGCAAACATATCAATCTGTTGGTCAACATATGATTGTATTTCGGCATTATTAACTTCAATACTGTCTTGCACAGCATGATGTTGGTATAATTTATCCTCCAATAATTTGCCGAATATTTGGCATCTAGTAATATCTTTAGTTGAAACACCTGAAACTTTTAATTGCGTAAATTGTTTATCAATATCTGATTCTAATACAACAAAATCGCCTATTACAGCAGCTACTCCATCGATCTTTACTCTATTAGTGTCTTGACTTATTATTGTATTTGAAATAAAAAATAATAAGCAAATTATAGTATATTTATTCATCTTTATAAACTTCTAATTTATTAGTTTCAATTGCGTTTTCAAGAATCTCCTTTTTTATCTTGTTTACTAGATTGACCTTTCTTTTATTTAAAATCATATACTCTAGAGTTGGTGAAACAAATTCTATAGGAGCATGTTCACCTTTGTTAAGCAAACTAGTAATTTTAATCAAATATAATCCTAAAGAATCTTTGAATTGGAAAAATTTGTATTTTTTTAACGATTTATACCTATAATTATTCATTATAGATAAAGTTTTATATAGATCATTTCTTCTATGCCAAATAGAATCAGCAAATGAATGTTCAATAAACTGATATGAAATTGAATCAAGCAACTTTCTATCATCTTGATTATACCTTCTTAATTTTCCTCTTATTTGACTAATATCAGGATTAGTATTAGGTAAATAAATAAATACGTATTGTATTAGATCTTCATTTAGTTTAAAAATCTCATAGTTCTGTTTATATAAACTGTCCAATTTAAGAGAGTCAACTTCTAAGCTTATCGTAGAATTAACTAATGCCTCTAAATAGCTATTAGATAGTAATTCTGTTTCATAATCATAAACCATAGAGTTGATTTCCGATAACTTATTTTCTGATAAATTTAGCTTAGCTCCTGATCTTAGAATTTTATTAATTGCCCACTGGTTAATAAACTCATTTACCCTTATAATTGAATCTAATTTTTCTTGTTGATCATCAATTAAACCTGAGATTTCATCTTCAAATAAGTAATCCTGATTTAATCTAGCAATAGGGTTTGTGCTTTTTGGAACAAAATAATTATCACATGAAAAAAGAATGACAAAAAATATTAATAAAATTCTATTCATTATTTTCTAATATTTTTTTTATTCGTTTCAATATTCTTTTATTAATAACAATTACATTTTCTTTTCGTAGTTTTTTCAGCCAATTATTCTCTAAAAAATCTTGATAATCACCTATTATTTCTCCTTTATCTTCTTCAAAAGAAGTGTAATTATATTTATTTGATTCATAAAACTTTTTCATTTTAATAGAATCTTTACTGGCAACATTCCATATTTTTTCTTGCATTAAATCAAAAAGTAACAAGCCTTCTTTATATTCTTTTAAAATATATTTAAAATCTTTATTCTCATTCTCTAGGTTTGACTTATATATTTCAACTATGCTATTATTTATAAAGTCTTTATATAATGAAAAAACAATGTTTTTTTTGTTTTTACTTTTAATTTTTCTTTGATTTTCACTAATATAAGTTGCAAAATCTAGAAAATTATATGTTCTATTTCCAATAGTAATTAGATTATTATTCTCGTTTATATCATCTGGAATTAACCACGAATTTTTGAAATATTCATCATTGATTATAGATTCAAAATATTTCAAATTTTTATTATCATAATTTACCTCGTATTTATCTAATAGCATTTGATAAAATGAGTTTGAGATAATAGAAGAACGAGAACTTCTTTTTATCTTATTAGATAGAATAGATTTCATGTCTTCAATAGGTTTTAATTTGCTCTTGGAGTACAACTTAATAATATGCCACCCAAGTTTTGTCTCTACTGGTGATGAAATTTCATTTTTATCATTTAAGCTAAAAGCCATATCCTCAAATTCAATTGAATTTAATTGACCACTTGAGAAAGAATTTAGTCTTCCTCCTTTAAAAGAAGTATTCTTGTCATCAGAATATTTTTTTGCTAATGATTCAAAGTTTGATCCTTTAGCAATTGAATCATATAAACTGTATATCTTTTCTTTTGCCCCTGGCTTTTTCTTAGATACCATTATATGTCCAACTGTTACTTCTCCTAAAGAAGTTCTTTTGTCATTTACTTTTAAGATATGATATCCAAATTGAGTTCTAAAAGGCATTGAGACCTCTCCTACTCTGGTACGATAAGCAACATTCTCAAATGCATATATCATTTTGAAAGCAGAAAAATATCCTAAATTTTCAATGATAATATCCTTGCCATTATGGTAAGTATTAATAACTGAATCTATGTTGTTATTTAATAAACTTGCTCTTAAATTTAAAACCTTATTATAGGATTTAATAGTATCATTATTGCCTTCATCAATTCTAATTAAAATATGAGAAACATTTACTTCTTGCTTTGTACGATCATAAGCCTCTAAAATTAATTTTTCCTCAGTTATTTTATCTGTTAAAAAAGATGATTTTAATTGTTTAGAATATTTATCTAATTCACTTTTATAAGTATCTTTTTCATCTAATTTTTTTAAATAAGCATCAGATAATTTTAGTTTATAATTTATATAAAGTTCAAGATAATTATCAATATCTTTTTGGGATTCATCATTAATTAATTCAATATTCTTATTATATACTCTAATAAACTCTTCTGCATAAACAGGCTGATTATTAATTTCAAATAAAATATCTTGATCATTTATCTGAGAAAATGTAATTAATGGGAAAACTAAAATAAATAGATATAATCTATACATTAAAATTATTTTTGAAGTTCAAAAATAAAAATATTAATTAAAACATGAGTAATTATCTAGAGTAATTAGGTGCTTCTTTGGTAATATTAACACCATGAGGATGACTTTCTGTAATTCCAGATGAAGTTATTTTTACAAATTTTGAATTTTCTTGTAATAATTTAATGTTTTTTGCACCACAATATCCCATTCCCGCTCTTAAACCTCCAATAAATTGATGTATACTCTCAGTTAATTCTCCTTTATATGGAACTCGACCAACAATGCCTTCAGGTACAAGTTTTGACACTTCAGTTTCGAATTCCTGAAAATATCTATCACCACTACCCTTTTTCATTGCTTCTAATGAACCCATACCTCTATATGATTTAAACTTTCTGCCCTCATATATAATAGTCTCTCCTGGAGATTCTTTAGTTCCAGCCAATAATGACCCCAGCATAACACAATCTGCTCCAGCGGCAATCGCTTTTGAAATATCACCAGTATATTTAATTCCTCCATCTGCTATCACAGGAACTCCAGATGATTTTATAGCATTAGAAACCTCTAAAACAGCTGAAAATTGAGGATACCCAACTCCAGCAACCACTCTAGTTGTACAAATTGACCCTGGACCTATTCCAACTTTAATACCATCAGCTCCAGCTTTAACAAGAAATTTAGCAGCTTCTACTGTTGCAATATTTCCTACAATTATATCAATATTTTTAAGTTTTTTCTTTAATTCTTTAAGCAAGCTAACTACTCTTTCTGAGTGTCCATGAGCTGTATCAACTACAATTGCATCAACACCTGAATTAACTAGAGCTTGTGCTCTTTCAAAAGAGTCATTAGTGACTCCAATTGCTGCTGCTACCCTTAATCTACCGTAAACATCTTTATTAGCATTTGGCTTTAGTCTTAATTTTGTAATATCTCTAAAAGTAATTAAGCCAATTAGTTTTTTCTTTTTATCTATTACGGGTAATTTTTCAATCTTATTTTTTTGCAAAATAACTTCAGCCTCAGTCAAAGAAGTTCCCTCACCAACAGTTATTAAATTCTTTTTTGTCATTACCTCAGTAATTCCTCTTGAATTATTCTTTTCAAACCTAAGGTCTCTATTTGTAACTATTCCTTTTAAAATTCCTTTATCATCTACAATAGGAATACCTCCAATTTTATTTTCTTTCATACTCAGTTTCGCATCACTAACAATAGAGTCTAGTGGTAGGGTGATTGGATCAATAATCATCCCGCTTTCTGCTCTTTTAACCTTTCTTACCTTTTTTGCTTGAGCTTCAATAGACATGTTTTTGTGTAAAACTCCTATACCTCCTTCTTGAGCTATTGCAATTGCCATTCTACTTTCAGTAACTGTATCCATTGCTGCAGAGATTATAGGAATATTCAATGATATATTCTTTGAAAATTTAGTTTTTATCTCTACGTCTCTAGGAAGTATTTTTGAATAGGCTGGAATCAGCAGTACATCATCATAAGTAAGAGCTTCTCCAACTATTTTGTTTTGATGATGTTTCATTGCAATTATTAATTAATTGCGTGTAAATATACAATTTTAAAATTAGATGTTAATACGTGGAAAGAGGTATTTATTTTTTTATAAAAATAGACTGATATAAGACAATAAAAGCACTGATAAAAAAAACAAATGTCATTAGAATAGATGAAATAAATATTAAATATTTCATCCATAAAACACCAGTCCATAAATAGTAAATACCAAAAAATGTTACTATAATAGAACAAAATGGTTCTATAATTAAAAACCCCTTCAAATATTTATTCAAATCTGTAATTGAAAGTAACAATCCCATTATAAAAAAGATAATAGCCATTGAAATTACATGGGTATGAATTAAATTAAACATTTGATAACTGCTCTTTTTAAACTTTATTACATCTGTAGGCTCTGTAACCTCATTTCCTAAATAATTATCTTGTATTCCTTTAGGATTTAATGAAGAAGTGTGGTCAATAAACATTACTCCGACAAAATATCCAATTGATAATACTACTACAAAAGGGATTATTAAGTTTCTTAATTCACCTGGTAGATTATAAATTAGGCCATTTAGTTTCATCTTATAATGTTGTTTTCATCCAAAATTTTAATTGAGAGCATGAAGTTCTCTACGGCTATTATCATTGATTTTACAGATATTGTTGCCCCAGAAATTGCAGATATATCTTTTGAATATTTATATGAATCTAACCATGTCATGCCAATAAATTGCTTAAGCCATCTTCTACTAGCAATCTCACCACCATAATCCTCCCTATATGCTAAAATTTTAGATTTTTTAATTTTTAAATCTTTATCTAATATAATTAAATAATCATACAGATTATACAAGCTAGGTGCTTTAGAGTAATAAGAATACCCAACTATTTCATTGTTTGTAATTATTTTTTTAAAATTATCAGTAAATGATGATGATAATGTGTTAGAAATCAACTCATCAACAGATATGATTTCTAAATTATAACTATCAATTTCAAAAGTAGATTTAATTTCCTTATCAATTCTTTTTTGAATTCTGTCTAAAGGATTGATAGATAAAAATAAACTTGAAATAAAAAATAGTAATACTATGTTTCTAATTTTCATTTTAATACTTTTTTTAAAATGAGAAAAGAAAGTTGCAAAAAGCAACCTTCTCTTCTACCTGACTAATCTACTTCTATAGGTTAGTAAAAACTAAACTATAACTAAACAAAACAAATTAAAACCAAACTCCAACTCCGAAATTAAGAACTGATGAGTTGTCATCAGATCCTTCGTCTCCTTTAATTTGGTAATCCATTTTAAATACAGCTCCATCAGCTACATGCCATGATAAACCTGTAGTTAACACATTTCTATTATATGCATCATTACGAGTTAACGAACCAGCTACTCCTGCATGAGTATCATAATTCGAGTATCTAGCAAATAAATCAAGTCTTTCACTTTTATCAGATGCCATTAAGTTATATGAAGCTTCCATGTACCAACCGTTCATCTCAGACCCAAGATCTGAATCCCATGCTGTATTATACTCTTCAGAGCCATCAATTGAAGTTGTTATGTATTGACCTCTCATGCCAAATCTATCTTTAGTATATCTAGCATCAAATCCTACCATTGAAATACCAACTCCTGGAACGTCAGCTCCTTCATCTACATTAGAATCTCCAAAGTAACCAGAAACACCTAATTTAAGACCTGCAACTCCATACCAATCTACATCAAAAGAAACATTAGTAGTGTTCCACACTGCCTCTGCTCCTTTTTGTCTACCGCTCCTTATACCATTAGATCCACCTAAACCATCAGATTTGAATCCATTGAATAAATACAATTGATACTTTAAAGATGCATTGTCCATTCTACCATTAAAACCAAAACCTATTTCTCTCCAAGTTGAAGGAATAATTGATTTATCCATTCCTGGTCTTTCAACACCGTTAAATGTTGTAGGCTCATGATATTCATTAACAATCCCCATAGGAACAAGCATTAATCCTGCTCTTAAATTAAGATTGTCAGTCATTGCATAACTAAGAAAAGCTTGTTCAACATAAACTTCCTTAACATGCTCAAACTCAATTTCAGACACAAACTGAACTTTATCATTAAAGTTATATCCTAAAAGAGTTACTAATCTATGAACATCAACTTTATTGTTTGCATCCTCATTTACATTTAAATGTACTTCACCATAACCACCCATAACAAGACCGTCGCCTTTTGCCATAAGTGTTTCAGCTGCATTTTGTGAAAAAATAAAGCTTGTACTTAAACAAAATAACAGCATTAATAGTTTAAAATTTTTCATAATTTTTATTTAGATTAATTATTAATAGTGCAAATATAGACAAGAGTTAGAATTATAAAAAATTATTTAGAATAATTTTAAATAAGAGTTATTTATATCTGTTAAAATCTCAAGAGAATTATTAAATGTAGTGTCTAAACGCAACGGATTTATATCAGAATTAATATTATTATGTTCTATAAAGCAGACTAATTTTTCAGTTGGGAATTTTTTTTTTAAATTAAATGAACAATAAATTCAAACCTAAACCAATGATTAAAATATTAAAATTATTATTAATATTATTTTTTATAAATAATGCTTATTCTCAAAAGAATAATAAAAAACCTAATTATCCCTTAGCTACATCTACTGAAGAAAGATTTAATGGATATTTAGACAGGGTTTACTTAGAAAAAAATTCTATAGTAAAAAATATTAATTTCAGAAATATAGGTCCTACAGTTATGAGTGGAAGAGTAACTGATTTGTCAGTTAATCCAAAAGACCCATCTCATTTTTATGTTGCATATGCTTCTGGAGGATTATGGGAAACCACAAATAATGGAAATAGCTTTAACCCTATTTTTGATAATCAGATGGTGATGACAATAGGAGATATTGAGGTTGATTGGGAAAATGATATAATCTATGTAGGTACGGGTGAAAATAATTCAAGTAGATCTTCTTATTCTGGGAATGGAATTTATAAATCTTCTAATGGAGGAAAAGATTGGACTCATATAGGATTAAAAGGGTCTCATCATATAGGTAGAATCATAATTCATCCCGAAGATAATAATATTATATGGGTGGCTTCATTAGGTCATTTATATTCTTCAAATAAGGATAGAGGTTTATATAAGACAACAGATGGAGGGGTTACATGGAGAAATACTCTATTTATCAATGATATGACAGGTGCAATTGATTTAGTCATTGATCCATCTAATCCTGACATTCTCTATCTATCAATGTGGGAGAGAAAAAGAATGGCTTGGAATTTTGATGGTTCAGGATTAGGATCTGGCATATTTAAATCAACTGATGGTGGTGAAAATTGGAAAGAGATATCGGGTGGATTAAGTGGATTCCCTGATACAGAAGGAACAGGTAGAATTGGGTTAGATATATCTAAATCAAATCCAAATATTATATATGCAATCTTAGATAATCAGGATAGAAGAGCTTCTACTCCATCTAAAAAAAAGAATGATGATCTTACTAAAGATATGTTGAGAGATATTTCAATTAGTGATTTTCTAAAATTATCTGATAAAAAATTGAACAAATTCCTTAGATCAAATAGATTTCCTTCTGAATACAAATCTGATAAAATAAAACAATTAGTTACAGATGGAAGTATTGATCCAATTTCTCTAGTTGAATTTTTAGAAGACTCAAATAGTTTGCTTTATGAAACTCCAGTAATAGGAGCAGAAGTTTATTCTTCTCAAGATTATGGAATAACATGGAAAAAGGTAAATGAGGATGAGTTAAGTAATCTTTATTTCTCTTATGGTTATTATTTTGGAGAAATTAGGGTAGACCCTCAAGATCCAGCAAAATTATACGTATTAGGTGTTCCTCTTTTGAAATCAATTGATTTTGGAAAAACATGGGAGTCTATAGGCTTTGATAATATGCATGGTGATCATCAAGCTTTGTGGGTAAACCCTAATAGATCCGGTCATCTTATCGCAGGTAATGATGGTGGTTTGAATATTTCATATGATGCTGGTAAGAATTGGATGAAGCATAATAGCACTTCTGTAGGTCAATTTTATGATATAAATATTGATATGAATGATCCATATAATGTTTATGGAGGACTTCAAGATAATGGTGTATGGATGGGACCATCAGATTATAAGTCAAGTTTAAGATGGCATAGTTCAGGTCAATATCCTTGGAAATCTATTCTTGGAGGAGATGGTATGCAAACTGAAATAGATTTTAGAGATAACGAGACAGTATATACAGGATCTCAATTTGGAAATTATGCTAGAGTTAATACACGAACAGGTGAAAGAAAAAGAATTACTCCTAGTCATAAATTAGGAGAGAAGCCATATAGATGGAATTGGGAAACGCCAATTTATTTATCTAGACATAATCAAGATATTCTTTATATGGGGTCCAATAAATTTCACAGGTCTTTAAACCAAGGAAATGATTTTGAAACCTTGTCAGCTGATCTTACAAATGGTGGCATAAAAGGCAATGTAAGTTATGGCACTTTAACTACTATTATTGAGTCTGAATTAAAGTATGGTTTGATTTATGTTGGCAGTGATGATGGCTTAATTCATATCTCAAAAGATGGTGGTTTTACTTGGAAAAACATTAGTAGTTCTTTGCCTAAAAAAATGTGGGTAAGTGGAATATATCCTTCAAAATTTAAAGAGAGTAGAGTTTATTTATCGCTAAATGGTTATAGATGGGATAATTTTGAGTCTATGGTATATGTCTCTGAGGATTATGGTTTAAATTGGAGTAAGATAGGTCATAATATCCCTAATGAGCCAGTTAATGTAATAATTGAAGATTTAAAAAATGAAAAACTTATATACGTAGGAACAGACCATGGATTATATGCCTCTTTAGATTATGGAAATATATTTTTTGCTTTTAGTGGTGGATTACCAAATACTCCAGTTCATGATTTAGTTATTCATCCAAGAGAAAATGATTTAATAGTAGGCACACATGGGAGGTCTATTTATGTAACAAATATAGAAGTGCTTCAAAAATTAAATCAGAATATATTAGACAGTGAACTATATATTTATGATATAGATAAAGTAAAATTTTCATCTAGATGGGGTTCAAAAAATTGGTATGGGAATACGATGGAACCAAATATTGAAGTCGTTATCTTTTCTAAAAATAAGTCTCAAGTTGATTTTCTTGTTAAAAATGACTCCGGAATAATTTTTAACAAAACTTATAACTTGGATAAAGGATTAAATTTTATTAATAACAATTTATATGATAAGGATAACAAAAAGTATATTGAAAAAGGAGAATACATTATCCAAGTAAAAAACAATATTTCCTCTAATGAAAATAAATTGATAATTAATTAAACTAAGATTAGCGTAATGTATTTATTATCCTTTTATAGTATTTTTTGATCAAAAAATACTATTTATATCTATTAAATATTTCAAGAGAATTATTAAATGCACTTTCAAAGCGTAATAAATTAACACTTGAAGCAATGTTTCTTTCAGTAATAAAAGAAATTAATTTTTCAGTTGGCATATTACCTACTAGCTTATCGGAAGCCATAGGACATCCGCCAAAACCTTTTATTGCTCCATCAAATCGCCTACATCCAGCCTCATAGGCAGCCTCAACCTTATTATACCATGATCTAGGGTTTGTATGAAGATGAACCCCAAACTCAATATCCTTATACTTTTTTGATATGTTTTGAAATAATTGACCTATAGAATTGGCGTCTGCAGAACCAATAGTATCACTTAATGAAATTATCTTAACACCCCGATCAACCAATTTTGAAATCCATTTATCTACTATTTCAAAACTCCAAGGATCACCATAAGGGTTTCCAAAACCCATAGATAAATAAACTACCAATTCCTTATTATGACTTAAGCAAACTTCCTGTATATCCATTAAAACCTTTTCTGATTCTTTTATTGTCTTATTAGTATTTCTCATTTGGAAATTTTCTGAAATTGAAAAGGGATAGCCTAAATATGAAATTTTAGCATGAGTGCATGCCTCTAACGCACCTCTTTTATTTGCAATGATAACCAACAACTTGGTATTATTAGTCAAATTAATTCTATCGATAATTTCTGCTGAATCAGATAGTTGCGGTATAACTTTACTTGAAACAAAACTACCAATATCTATGGTATCAAAACCTACATCTACTAAAGACTGAAGATATTTCAACTTATAATCTGTTGGAATAAATTCCTTAATACTTTGCATTGCATCTCTAGGACATTCAATAATTTTAATAGTTGACATTTAAAATAGCTAAGATGTATAAAATTAGCTTAATTTTCAGAAAATAGTATCATTATTGCAATTGAAATTAAGACAATAATGTTAATCCATTTCAATAACTCAGTGTATACTTTAAACTTTTTAAAATTATTGTTAATAAAAGAAGACATCAAGACAATTGTAATAAAAACAATAAAAGTAATTGACATAAAAATTCCTCCTAGAATATAAAACTGAATAACTGGATTTATGTAATCACTAAAAATAAAGGTTGGAAAAAATGCTAAAAAGAAAATTAAAATCTTAGGATTTAACATATTCATTAAAAAGCCATTTAAAAATACCTTAAACTTGTTTTTTTTATTCACGCTATCGCGAATATCTGTTATTTCATTTTCAGAATTATATACTTTTATTGCAACAAATAACAGATATATTGCTCCAATATATTTTAATACAGAAACAAGAAAAGGATTACTTACAATTAATGCTGAAACGCCAAAGGCTACAAAGGTTGTGTGAATAAAACAACCTGAAATCAATCCTAAAACAGTATAAAATCCAAGTGTTTTTCCATATTTAGCACTAAAGGTTAAAACAAAGAAATTATCTGGACCAGGTGCAAGTGCAAGAAAAAAACTAGCAATAAAAAAAGAAATTAATATACTCTCCATGCTTAAAATTTTATAAAAAATTAATTATTTTTACTTTCAATTCAATAATTATATGAAAAAAATACTATTTATAATCGCAATTATATTTTCAATAAATTCATCAGCGCAAAATATTAATAATTTTTGTGGAACTGAAGTTCCTGAAAATTATTTTAACAGTATGGATGAAAAAAGAGAAATTCTTGAAAATTATGAAAAAAAATACTACCAGTTAAAAGCAAACAAAACATCAACTGCTATAACTAATGTTCCTGTAAAAATTCATATAGTTACACAAGCAAATGGCACATCTGCAATATCCGCTTCAGATGTCATAGCAGAAATTGAAGAAGCCAACTCATACCTAGTAAATTCTTTTTTAGAAATGAATATATGTGATGATATAAACTACATAGCTGATAATAACTTGTATGCTTTCGATACGGATGAACAAGGAAGTCTCTATTCACATAATCAGCCAGATATTCTAAATATATATTTTGTTGAATCAATTACCTCTGGAGGAAATGGAATATGCGGTTACACCTATCTTCCTGGAAGTTCCAATCAATATTATGATGTGATTGTTATGGACAATCAATGTACAACTAATGCAGATGGTGATACATTACTTCATGAATTTGGACATCATTGGAATCTAATCCATACTCATGGAGTCCAAAATGGCACATTAACTACTGAATTAGTAAGTGGTTCAAATTGCTCCTCTGGTGGAGATCAAATATGTGATACACCTGCTGACCCTCAATTAAATGGAAGTAATGTAAGCAACGTTAGTTGTGTTTATACTGGAAACGATACAGATGCTCAGGGTCAATTCTTTGATCCAGACACTTCAAATATCATGTCTTACTCACCTCAGTCATGCACAAACTCATTAACTAATGGTCAATATGCTAGGATGTATGCTGGCTATCATACATTTAAATCTTATTATGAATGCCCGTCGTTTAATGTTGATTTTACTTCTGATGAAAATCAAGATTGCGATGATACTATAACTGTTAACTTTACTGATACAAGCGTTGGAGCAGTTTCATGGCAATGGGATGTTGACGGTGACGATGTGATTGACTACGATATTCAAAACCCTTCACACACATATAGCCTTGGAGATTATGATGTTACTCTTACTATTACAAATTCAAATTCAGCTTCAATAACAAAGGTTTTTCCAGCTTATATTAGTTATGATTCAAACATATATGAGACAACTACTGTAAATCTTACTGTAAACGTTGCTAATGGAATTAATCAAAACACATGGGAATTTAAAGATAGTTCAGGTACAGTACTAGATTCTGGAGGTCCTTATAGTTCCTCTGGGCAATATACCCATGCTCTAGATGTTGTGTCTTCTGAATGTTATACATTTACAATATATGATACTCAGGGAGATGGATTATCTAACAATGCTCCTGGTCAAGGGGCTGCAGGTCAGGAATATTATATTCTAAGAACAGATGATAATTCTACAATTTATTGGAACTCAAATTTTGGATGGGAAGAAGACACGCAAATAAGCACTAATTATTTAAGTTTATCAGATATTAATGTTAGCAATTTTAGTGTTTATCCCAATCCATCTGAACACACAATCAATATTAAATTAAATGGAGAGAGCTTTCCTGAAAGATATTTAATATTTGATATTAATGGTAGAGTTATATTAAATAAAATTGTTTCTTCAGAATCTGATTTAGCAATCAACATAGAATCAATAGACTCTGGTATTTACTTTCTTAATATTATCTCAAACGGTAGAGAAGAAAATGTAAAATTTATAGTAAAATAAAATTAGTTTAAATCAACTAATGCCTTATTTATAGACTTTATTAATGATGGACCTTCATAAATAAACCCAGTGTATATTTGAACTAGATCTGCTCCCGCCTTAATTTTATCAATAGCATCCTGAGCAGAATGTATACCTCCTACACCAATTATTGGAATTAGTCCATTACTTTTTTTATTAATATATCTAATTACTTCATTAGATTTTTTTGCAACTGGCCTACCACTTAATCCTCCAGGCTCATTTTTATGCTTTGAAATTAAATTATCTCTACTAACAGTAGTATTGGTTGCTATAATTCCATCTATTTTTAAAGAAATAACCAAATCCACTATTTCTGAAAGAATCTCATAAGATAAATCTGGAGAAATTTTTAGCAATATTGGTTTTGGTTTTGTTTTTTTTAAATTTTCATCCTTTAAAGATTTTAATATTCTAGATAAAAAATCTTTGTTTTGTAATTCTCTTAAATTAGGTGTGTTTGGAGAGCTTACATTAACGACAAAGTAATCAACAAAATCATATAAGTGGTTGAAACAAAGCAAATAATCATTAACGGCATTAGGGTTTGGGGTATTCTTATTTTTCCCAATATTTCCTCCAATCAATATATTTTTGTTTTTCTTTAAGCGCAAAGCAATCTTAATCATTCCATCATTATTAAAACCCATTCTATTAATAATTCCTTGATCATTATTTAATCTGAATAATCGCTTCTTTTGGTTTCCTTGTTGAGGTTCTGGGGTAACAGTTCCAATTTCTATAAAGCCGAAACCAAAACGACTTAATTCCTTATATAATTTAGCATTTTTATCAAATCCAGCGGCCAAACCTACTCGGTTTTTAAAATCTAATCCAAATAATTTTTTTTCTAGTTTTTTGTTTTTTAATGAATATGTTTTCTCTACAAAAAAACCAATAAAAGGAAGGTTTAAACTTATTTTAAAAAATAGAAATGTAAAATTATGAACTTTTTCAGGATCAAATAAAAATAAGAAAGGAAGAATTATCTTTTTATACATTCACAACAATGAACTACATAACAAAAATATAATAAAATGAATTAACTAAAAAAAACAAAGAGCTTAATGATTATTTATTCTTATTAAGCTTAGTAGTTTTACTTATAGAAATAGCAGATATATCTATCTTAATCTTTCCAGCCATAGTTGCAATAATACAGGTTCCTTCTTTATTATTTACATCATTTACAGTTCCATAAACTCCTCCAATTGTAACTATTCTATCACCTCTTTTTAGTTCAGTTTTAAATTTCTTTTCCGTTTTAGACTGATTAAGCTGAGGTCTTATTATAAAAAAATAAGTAACCAATAAAATTGCAAGAATAAAAACGCTACTAGTATCCATCTATAATATATTATTCTACTACTGGACCTGGCATTTGCTTCGCTGGTCTATTCTTAAGCTTTTCTGCCATTTCTGGATTATTAATAAATGCTGTTATCTTAACTGTTTCTCTACCAGTTGCAGTGTTAGCAGTGACTGTAACTGTTTTAGAAGTCTTATTAACACCCTTTCCATCAAATTTAACCGTAAATTGTGATGATTCTCCAGGACTTAACGGCTCTCTACTCCAATCTCTAGGAACTGTACAACCGCATGTACTTTTAATATCTGTAATAACTAAAGGACTTTTGCCTGTGTTAGTATAAGAAAAAACAGTTTCTACAGGGGTTCCATTTTGAATAGTCCCAAAGTCATGAACTGCCTTGTCAAAAGTCATAATTGCAGAATTAGTGGTGGAATTATCTCTTACTGATGCTTTTTGAACATTTTCAGACTTTACCTTGCTAAAGGGGTCATCACCACAAGAAAATATAAAAAATAACGATAATAAAAATAATATGTTTTTCATTTTTTAAAAGAATTAAATTTTGCTGTAAAAATATAAAAAAATGTTATTCGTGCAAACCTCTACCTTCTTTAATTATTTTACGTTTTTTAGTAAAATCTTTTACAATACTATCCAATACACCATTTATAAATATATTACTTTTTGGTGTTGAATACTCTTTTGAGATCTCAATATATTCGTTTAAGGTTACTTTAATTGGGATAGTTTTGAACTCAACAAGTTCACAAACTGCCATATTTAACATTATATAATCTAATTTTGCTATCCTTTCAGAATCCCAGTTTTTTGTTTTTTTGGATATTTCCTTATTGTATTTGCTATAATTTTCTAATGTCATTTTTAGTAATTTTTTTGCAAATAATTTATCCTTACTATCCTTATATAATTTTGGTAATAAATATTTTTTAAGATTTACTTTTTTTGATTTATTTATTAGTTTTAAAATAATTGTATTTACCAATGGCAAGTCATCTACCCAATTAATATTTTTATCTTCAAGGTAACTATACAGTTTTTCATCCTTAACTATAACATCTTTGTATAGCCTAGAAACAAAATCTTTATCATTTTTAAAAGAAAGTTCAATACTTGTCAAATACTCAGAATAAAAATCACTTTTTATTAATTGATCGTATATCAAATCAACATATTTAAAATCAATCTCCCATACATCCAGAGATCTCTTTCTTATCTCCTGATTGAATACCTCATTAAGTTTTAAATAATTTAAGAATTGGTTTTTGATAATTTTCTGATTATCAAAATGACTTTTATTGTCAGTTAAGATTTTTTGTTTAGAAATTAGGAATTTATTTTCTGCTTTTTTTAATAACTCTACTAGTAACGAGATTAAAATTAAATATAAATCATACATAGAATCTATACTGTCTAAGAGATTTTTCTCTGTCTGTTTTGTATATTCGAAATCAGAAATTTTTAATGCGTAGATAATTTGCATTATTTTTAGGCGAATATGTCTTCTAGTAAGCATTTTAAAGAACTTTAATTAAATACTTTAATTTAATTTTACGCAAGATACTATTAAAATTTATTAGAAAGAATTTATAATCAGTGAAAGAATTAAAACACCTTAATAAATATTTTTACAAATACAGGTTAAACCTATTGCTTGGAGTGATTATAATAATAATTGCTAGAATATTGCTTTTGTTTACCCCAGGATTAGTAAGAAATTCAATAAATATTATAGATCAGTATAGAAGGAATGTAATAATTGATCAATCAATAGTAGAAAATGAGCTTATTCAGAATATATTCCTTATCCTATTGGCTGCTGTATTATCTGGTTTTTTTACATTTTTAACAAGACAGACTATAATAAATGTATCAAGATATGTTGAATTTGATTTAAAAAATGAAATATATAACCAATATCAAAATCTATCT
>SGZI01000019.1 GCA_004213965.1 Flavobacteriales bacterium | reverse complement strand
CATTTTTAATAACAGACTTAATAAGTGAAATTTATGGAAAGAAGAGAGCTAATGCTATTGTTACCGTAGGAATTTTCGCTTCTATTTTCTCAATATTAATTATATATGTTGCTAACCTAGTACCTGCAATAGATGCATCCCCTGTTAATGATGAACTATTCACGACTGTATTTGGCAGTACAGTTATAGCTGTATTTGCAAGCATGTTAAGCTATTTGTTTGCACAATATGTCGACATACATATTTATCATTTTTGGAAACAATTAACCAAAGGGAAAATGCTTTGGTTAAGAAATAATTTTTCTACTTTTTTCTCACAATTTTTAGACACATTTACAATTATTCTTCTTCTATGTTTATCTAATGTTCTAATGTGGGACCAATTTTTGGGATTATTAATTTCTGGATTTATTTTTAAAGTAGTGATTGCTATTATTGATACTCCATTTTTATACCTTGGGGTTTATTTATTTAGAAAAAGATTTAATCTAAAAATTAATGAAGAAATTAATATTGATTAAAGAGAAATTTTTATTAGAAATCCTTCATGAGATCTTACATTCAACACCTTGTTTTCTTCAAAAATTAGATATTGACCCTTAATTCCTTTTAAAATTCCTTTAACATCATTTCCTTTTTTTAGTTTCATAGATTCTGGCTTAGAAGGGGGTTGTAAGATTGGGAAATTTATATCAACTACCTTATCCTTTTCAATGAAATAGTGAGCCAAATGATTTGGAATAAAATTTTTAGCTTGATTTTTATAATTTATAATATTTTCAGTGCTGTGTGCATTAATTAACATCTTTCTCCAATTTGTTTTATCAGAAATATATTTTTTTATTGCAATCTCTGCTACACCAGCAAGATATCGATTGGGTACTTCCAAAATTTCAATAGCTTGATGCGCTCCTTGATCAATCCATCTATATGGATTTTGAGCTTTTCTAGTCACACCTACTTTAATATTTCCTGTATTTGCTAAGTATACAATATGTGGCTGAAGCTGAATTTTCTTTTCATATTCAATGTCACGTTCTTCAATATTTAAATGAGCTTTGCTTAATTCAGGCTTGATAATCCAATCCGCAGCTTCAGGAGTTTCAAAAAAGCATTTTTTGCAAAAACCTTGTCTATATATCTCTGCATCAGAACTGCATGAGAGACACTCATAACCAATACATTCAATACTTATTTTTTTATCTAGAATTTGATTCATGCATAATATATCATCGTCAAAATTTAGATAATACCTTACAGGATTATCAAATTCAGAAATCATTTTTTTTATTACGCCTTGAAAATGCATGGAAAATTGCTAATTTTAGAAGAATAAAAGTAATAAAAAAAGTGTCAAACCCATTTATAAATTCTATTGTATCGTGGTTTTTAAAAAAAAGATCTCATCAAATTGAATTATTCATAAAATATCCTAATGAAGTACAAAATGATGTATTAATAAATCTAATTAATACAGCCAAAGACACAGAAATAGGTAAAGAGTTCGATTTTAAATCAATAAAAAATTATCGTGATTTTTCTAATCGAATCCCTGTATTTAAATATGAAGACTTTTCAGAAAAAATTAGTAGAGCTAGAAAAGGAGAAGATAATATTTTTTGGCCAAGCAAGATTAAATGGTTTGCACAATCTAGTGGTACTACAAATTCTAAAAGTAAATTTATTCCAGTAAGTAATGAATCATTAGAGGAATGCCATTATGCTGCAAGTAAAGATCTGCTATGCATGTACTTAAACAATAATGAAGATTCAATGTTATTTGCTGGAAAAAGTTTAAGATTAGGGGGAAGTAAATCTCCATATAAAAAAAATGACACTTACTATGGAGATCTTTCAGCAATTTTAATTGATAATATGCCTATATGGTTTGAATATAGTAGCACCCCTAGTACCAAAACAACTTTAATCCCTGATTGGGAAAATAAAATAAAAGCAATTATAAATGAAACGGCTTTAGAGAATGTTACAAGTCTAGCAGGGGTTCCATCATGGATGCTTGTAGTATTAAATAGAATACTCGAAAAAACAAATAATAAAAAAATTATTGATATCTGGCCAAATTTAGAAGTATATTTTCATGGGGGCGTAAACTTTAAGCCATACATAAATCAATATCAAAAAATTATTGGAGATGATAATATGAAGTATTATGAAATTTATAATGCTTCAGAAGGTTTCTTTGCAATTCAATCTGAAAATAATTCAGATGAATTATTATTAATGTTAGATTATGGAATTTATTATGAATTTATACCAATGGATTCATATAATTCAAAAGAAAAATTAATTATTCCTCTCGAAGATATTGAAATAAATAAAAATTATGCAATAGTTATTTCAACTAATGCAGGTCTATGGAGATATGAAATAGGTGATACAATAAAATTTACTTCAATAAATCCATATAAAATTGTAGTTACAGGTAGAACAAAACATTATATAAATGTCTTTGGAGAAGAAGTTATTGTTGAAAATACAGACAAAACAATTAGTAAATTGTGCAAACAATATAATTTAGAAATCGTTGATTATACTGTTGCTCCAATCTTTATGAAAGGGAAAGAAAAAGGCGGGCACCAGTGGTTTATAGAATTTAAAAATTCTGTACCTAATAATCTTGATATAGAGAAAAAAATAGATGAAAGTCTAAAAAATGAAAACTCAGACTATGAAGCTAAAAGACATAAAGATTTTACACTTAATCCTCCAAAAGTAATTCTTGGAAATAGTGGTGTATTTTTAAAATGGCTTAAAAAAAATAATAAAATTGGAGGGCAAAATAAAGTTCCCAGATTATCTAATGATAGAATATTTATTGAAGAATTAATTAAATTAAATATTTAAGAAGCTGCCTTAAGCTTTTCTAGACTAATTCTTGATAGTTGATTTTCAGCATATTTCTTAGTTATATTAAGTTTCTTTTTTTCACTTCCTGGAAGGTTAAACATTGCATCATTTAAAATTTCTTCACATAAAGATCTAAGACCTCTAGCTCCTAAGTTATAGTCAACAGCTTTTTCCACTATAAGATCTAAGGCTAAATCATCAATTTTTAATTCTATGCCGTCCATTTCAAATAATTTTATGAATTGTTTAATAAGTGCATTTTTTGGTTCGGTTAATATTTTTCTAAGAGCATCTCTATTTAAAGGATTCATATATGTCACAACTGGCAATCTGCCTATAATTTCAGGAATTAAGCCAAATTCTTTTAAATCTTTTGGATTTATAAACTGAAGAATATTATCGTTTGAAATTGCTTCTACTTTAATAGATTTATATCCAATTACATTTAGATTTAATCTTTTTGAAATAAATTTTTCGATTCCATCAAAAGCTCCTCCAGCAATAAATAATATTTTTTCAGTATTAATCTCAATGAATTTTTGGTCTGGGTGTTTTCTTCCTCCTTTTGGCGGAACATTTACAATAGTTCCTTCTAGTAATTTTAATAATGCCTGTTGAACTCCTTCTCCAGATACATCTCGAGTTATAGATGGGTTATCACTTTTCCTGGCAATTTTATCAATTTCATCAATGAATACAATTCCTTTTTCAGCCTTCTCAACACTATAATCAGCTGCCTGTAAAAGTCTAGTTAAAATTCCTTCTACATCTTCACCTACATAGCCAGCTTCAGTTAAGACAGTTGCGTCAACAATTGCTAAAGGGACATCTAACATTTTTGCAATTGTCTTAGCAATTAATGTTTTTCCCGTACCAGTTTGTCCAACCATTATAATATTGCTCTTTTCAATTTCAATATCGTCAGATTCTACCTGATTTATTCTTTTATAATGATTATATACAGAAACTGAAATAATTTTTTTGGTGTAATCCTGACCAACAATATAATCATCTAGAAAGCTCTTTATTTGTTGAGGCTTCAATAACTCTGATTCTTTTGATTCGCTGGTTTTTTCTTGCTTAGATTCTTGTAGAATAATACCATTTGCTTGTTCAATACATTCATCACAAATGTGTGCATCAATCCCTGCTATTAACAAAACTGTCTCAGCTTTTTTCTTACCACAAAAAGAACAGTGTAGCTCAGACTTACTCATTGAAGATTTTTATTGTTTAGTTAAAATTTCATCTATCATGCCATATTCTAAAGCCTTATCAGATTTCATCCAATAATCTCTATCGCTATCTTTGTAAACTTTTTTATAATCCTGACCTGTATGCTTACTAATAATATTGTATAATTCTTCTTTTAGGGTTAATATTTCCTTTGCAGTAATTTCAATATCACTTGCTTGTCCATGAGCTCCTCCAATAGGTTGATGAATCATAACTCTAGAATGTGTTAACCCACTTCTTTTTCCTTTTTCACCAGCACATAATAAAACTGCACCCATTGAAGCTGCCATTCCTGTACATATTGTCGCTACATCAGGTTTAATTAGCTGCATAGTATCATAGATTCCTAGACCAGCATAAACACCCCCTCCTGGAGAGTTAATATATATTTGAATGTCTTTAGAAGAATCTGTACTTTCTAAAAATAATAATTGAGCTTGAATTATATTTGCTACTTGATCATTGATAGAAGTTCCTAAAAAAATTATTCTATCCATCATTAATCTTGAAAAAACATCAAATATTGCTATATTCATTTGTCTTTCTTCAATAATATTAGGAGTAAGACCAGAAGGATACATACTACTCATTATCTTATTATAATAAGTACTACTAATGCCCTGATCCTTAGTGGCAAATTTTTCAAATTCTTTAGCGAAATCCATTATGTATTCAATTAATTATTTATAAATATAGTAATTTTAAATTAGGAAGAATATGCTTCTTTTATGAACTGCTCATAGGTTAATTCCTTTGATTTAATATTAGTATTTTCTTTAAAGAAGTCTAATATCTTAATGCTAGTTAATTGCTCCGTTATTCTTTTAATTTCGTCCTTATTTTGCATAACTCTTGCAACTATATCATCCAATTCCTTTTCAGAAGGGCTAGACTGCCCATATTGACTCATTTGCTTCCTTATCAAATCCTTTGTATAAGACTTAAGATCATCAAAATTAACCTGTAAATTATTTTCAGTAACCAATTTACTTTCAATTAATTGATATTTCATTCCTTTCTCAGATTTTTCGTATTCTTCTTTTGCTTCATCGTCAGATAATTTCTTTTCAGAATTAATTTTGATCCATTTAGTCAAGAATTCAGTAGGTAATTTGAATTTAGTATTCTCAATTAGAGATTCAATAATATCATTCATTAACTTTTGGTCAGTTTGATTTACAAACTGTTTTTCAATATCATCAGATATTTTCTTTTTCAATTCAGTTACACTCTTTACTATGCCCTTTCCATAAATTTTATCAAATAATTCCTGATCTAAATCAGCTGGTTCTTTATAACTAATTTCATCAATATTTAAATTTACTTCTATGTCAATATCCTTGGCTCTATCATGTGAAATTCCTAATACTTGTATTAGATCATGACTGTCATTAAATAAATCTTTTACATGAATATCAATAGAATCGCCAACTTTCAATCCTAATAATTTCTTTAAACTCTTCTTGTTCTTTACTCTATTTAAGTTAAAAGTTGATTTATTATTAATTTCATCTTCATGGGTAAAAACTCCAGTAATATCACAGTCTTTTTCAATCTTTTTTCTAGCAATTAGTTTGCCGTATTGCTTTTGAATACTGCTTAGCTGTTCATTAACCATTTTTTCATCTGCTTTAACAATATAGTTTATAACAGATTTTTTAAATTTTAACTTCAAATCAAACTTTGGAGTTAATCCCACTTCAAATTCAAAAGTTATTTTATCAGAGTCCCAATTAATTTCACCTTGAGGTACAGGAATAGGGCCTCCTAACATATCTATTTCCTTATCTTTTATATAATTTCTTAATTCCTTATCTATTAGCTTATTTACTTCATCCATTATAACTGCCTTGCCATGTTTTTTTCTTATTAAACCAACAGGGACATGTCCTTTTCTAAATCCAGGGATATTAGCTTTATGAGAAAGATTTTGTAATTCTCTATCTACTTGCTCAGAATAGTCTTTCTTATCAATTTCAATTGAAATTTTACCATTAAGCTTGTCAATATAGTTCGATGTTATCTTCATTTATTGAGGTAAAAAATTGGTTTGCGAAAATACGTTTTTTTTAAAAGTCATCAAAGTTAATTCAGACTATTTATCTTGAATAAATTCCATAATTGTAGAAAAAAAATGATCTGGATTATCAACGTGGAGCCAATGATTGGATTTAGGTATAGTTATAATTGACGACTCAGGGAAAAGCATATTGATCTCAATATTATCTTTTTCTTCTACATAAGCAGAAAATTCTCCTCTTAAAAAAATTGTTTTACCTAGAAATTTATTGTTACCATTAATTCTTTCTCCTATACTGGATATATTTTTTGTAAGTGACAATAAATTAAACCTAAAAGCAAGCTTATTTCTATTAACCCAATAAAGATTTTTTAATAGGAAGTTTTTTAGAGCACTATCATCAATATAATTTGTTAATTTCTGATCTGCTTCTTTTCTTGTAGAAATCTGATCAAGATCTAATGATGTTAATGCTTCAAGAATTTTATTATGATGAACTGGGTAATATTTTGGGGCAATATCAAGAACTATCAACCTTGAAACATATTCTGAATATTTTAAAGCAAAATTCATGGCTGTCTTACCTCCCATTGAATGTCCCATTAAAATACAATCATTAATATTATTCTGATCTAAATAATTTTTTAAATCAATAACTAATAATTCATAATTGAATTCATCAGTATGAAAGCTTCTTCCGTGATTTCGTTGATCAATTAAATGAATGCAAAATCCTTGAGATACTAACTT
Source organism: Flavobacteriales bacterium (assembly GCA_004213965.1). Classification (GTDB taxonomy): domain Bacteria; phylum Bacteroidota; class Bacteroidia; order Flavobacteriales; family Flavobacteriaceae. The sequence goes on along the minus strand of SGZI01000019.1, from coordinate 14,478 downwards.
ATTAGCATATGTTTTCCAATTATCACCAGAGCCAAAAAGACCATGCAGGATTACTATAATCTTATTTCCTTCACCTACAATCTTTGAGTGTAATATCATTTACTTTAGATATGTTAAATACTTCTTTATAACTGTTTCAATTCCTAATTCTAAACTCTCAACAATTAATGCATGCCCAATAGAAACCTCAAGTAAATTTTCAATATTATTTTTAAAGAATTTAATATTATCTAATGCTAAGTCATGACCTGCATTAATTCCTATTCCCATTTGATTTAAATATTTAGCGCAAATAACATAAGGTTCAATTGCTTTTTTATTTCTATCTAATTCTGGACCATAATTTTTTGCATACGCTTCAGTATAAAACTCAATTCTGTCAGCTCCTATTTCACTAAGTGACTCTATGTATTTTACATCTGGATCTAAAAAAATTGATGTTCTTATTCCATTAGAATTAAATTCTGACACTACCTCTTTTAAGTAATTTTTGTGTTTTATAGTATTCCAACCAGCACAAGAAGTTAAATCAGATTCAGCATCTGGCACTAGAGTAACCTGATCAGGCTTATTTTTAATTACCAAATCAATAAATTTATTGATTGGATTACCTTCAATATTAAATTCTTTATAAACTATTGATTTTAAATCATAAATATCTGAATACCTTATATGTCTTTCATCTGGCCTTGGATGAACAGTTATTCCTTCTGCACCATAAGATTGTATTCTTTTTGCAAAATTTATAAGGTTTGGGAAATCAGCTCCTCTAGAATTTCTTAGTGTCGCAATTTTATTGATATTTACACTTAGTTTAGTCATATTAATATTTTATGTGAAAATACAAACTACTTAAGGCTAAAACTAACATAATTTTAATTAATTTGCATGTTAATTTCAGACCTGATTATAACGTAAAATTTTTAATATTCCTTCGTAAATGAAAGTAGCTGTATTTACAAATTTATATCAAACTTCTTCCTCAAAAATTCTGCTTTCTACTATAAAGAAATTGAATAATAAAGGGGTGGATGTTTTTATAGATGAAAAGTCTAATAAGAAATTAGCTGGGGGGAAATATGCGTCTAGTTCAAATCATATTAAACCCTTCACTCAACTAGATAAAAGTTTTAACTATGTAATATGTATTGGTGGAGATGGTACAATTTTAAAGGCCTCATCTTACATTAAAAATTTAGGTATTCCAATTATTGGAATAAACGCTGGAAGACTAGGTTTTTTAGCTAAAATTAAGGCTGTTGAAATAGATAATGCTATTAATTCAATAATTAATAAAAGATATGAATTATCAGAAAGAACATTAATAGCAATTTTTTATACTAAAAATAATAAGAAATATAAGGTGGGCTCGGCTCTTAATGAAGTTAGTATAACAAGAAAAAATACAACTTCATTAATCACTATTGAAACCAAATTAAATGATGCTTATCTTAATACATATTGGGCAGATGGTTTAATTATTTCAACTCCCACTGGCTCAACAGGTTATTCTCTTAGCTGTGGAGGCCCTATAATAATGCCTGAATCAAAAAATCTGGTTATAACACCAATAGCTCCTCATAACTTAAATGCAAGGCCTCTTGTTATTCCAGATAGTACAACTATTAATCTAAAAGTTAGTGGTAGAGAAAATGAATTTTTTGTCTCGATAGATTCTGAAATAACTACTCTAAGCAATGAAATGGAATTATCAATAAAAAAAGCTCCATATAAGATTAAAATGATACAATTAGAACATGAAAGCTTTCTTAAAACACTAAGAGATAAATTATTGTGGGGTAAAGATAAAAGGAACTAAACAATAAAAGTAATTGACAATAGTTTTATAATTAAGATTTTTGTAGAATATATGATTTCCAAATACAAATTGAAATTTATACAAATCATATTAATATTAATTATTAATTGTCAATTCTCATTTGGTCAAATTTATGAGGTTGGAGGAGTTTTTGGTGGAACCAATTTTATTGGTGACGTTGGAGATACCCAATTTATTAATCCTAATGAGTCTGGATTTGGCGGAATAATAAAATGGAATAGAAGCCCAAGACACTCATATAGACTATCTTTTATCTCAACAACAATTACTGCTAATGATGCGGAGTCAAATGATCCAAGAAGGAAAGAGCGAGGATATCATTTTTCAAGCAATTTAAAAGAGATTTCAACTGGGATGGAGTTTAATTTTTTCGATTATAATTTGCACGAATATGATGTTTTTTTTACCCCATATATCTATTCTGGAATAATCTATTCAAAATATGAGAATTTATTTTTTAATGGGGATAATCTCCAAAATAGCGGTGAATACGACTGGAGTTTTGGCATACCAATGGTACTAGGAGTTAAATATAGAATCTTTGATCAATTTATTTTATCATTTGAAATAAGTGCTAGGTACACTTTTTCCGATAAAATAGATGGAAGTCTTCCATATAATGATAATTTTAATTATACTTTTGGTAATGAAAATAATAATGATTGGTATATGTTTTCAGGATTTAATCTGACTTATACCTTTGGGAGACAACCCTGTTATTGTAATATACAATGAGTTTAAAGAGTAAAATTTATCTAAATAGCATGCCAAAACATATTGCCATAATTATGGATGGTAATGGTAGATGGGCAAAAAAATTAGGTAAAGATAGAAATGCTGGGCATAGAGCAGGAAGTAAATCAGTAGAAAAAATAGTAGAAGCATGTACTGAGTTAGGAGTTGAAGCCCTTACTCTATTTGCTTTTTCAACAGAAAATTGGAATAGACCAAAAATTGAGATAAATCTTTTAATGAAGCTACTTCTACTATCATTAAAAAAAGAATTAGAAAATCTCAATAAAAACAATATTAGATTTAAAACTATTGGAGATTTAGAAAGACTTCCAAAAAAAGTTCAATCCTATCTTAAAAAGGTCACCAAAGAAACTCAGAATAATACTAAAATGACTTTAACACTTGCAATAAGCTACGGCGCCAGAGAAGAAATTATAAATGCTGTTAAAAAAATAAGTGATAAAGTTAAAAATAACTTAATTTCTTTAAAAAATATTGATGAATCGGTAATAAATCAGCATCTTTACACTCATTATTTACCAGATGTAGATTTAATAATAAGGACAAGTGGTGAAAAAAGAATTAGTAATTTTTTATTATGGCAAATTGCTTATGCTGAACTCTATTTTACAAAAAAATTATGGCCAGACTTCTCTAAGGAAGATCTCTATGAAGCAATTATAAATTATCAAACAAGAGAGCGTAGATTTGGAAAAACAAGTGAACAACTTAATTAAATATAAAATGAAATTGAAAATCAAATTCTTTATAGTATTTCTTTTATCAATATCATTTAGTTATAACATATTTTCACAAGAGAATAACACATCTAATAAAAGTATAATTGGAGAAATAACTGTTTCGGGAAATACTTCTTTTAGTCCTATTACAATTATTACTTATTCTGGACTTAGAGAGGGTGATGAAGTCTCTATTCCAGGAGAAAAGATAAGTACAGCAATAAAAAAATTATGGGAATCAAATCTTTTTAGTTCTGTTGAAATCTATAGAGTTAATCAAATTGATAATATTGTTGATCTGGAAATACAATTAATGGATTTACCCGAATTATCTGATCTTGAAATTACTGGTGTAAAAAAGAGAAAAACTGAAGACATAATTAAAGAAAATAAGTTACAGATAGGAGTAAAAGTAACTGAAAATCTAATTACTACTACTAAGAATTACTTGGAAAATAAATATAAAAAAAGAGGTTACCTAAACACAATTGTTAATATTCAGACTGAAGAAGTAATTGATTCTACAAATAAGAGTAAGGTGAAAATGTCACTAGACATTAATAAGGGTAATAAAATAAAAATAAAAGAAATTGTTTTTGATGGAATTGATAATCTGAGTTCAAAAACTCTTCAAAAATCAATGAAGAATACAAAAAAATCAAAAATATATAGATTTTGGAAAAGGTCAAAATACATTGGAGATGATTTTAAAGAAGATCTTGTTAGTCTAGTTGATAAATACAAAGAAAATGGATATAGAGATGCTCGAGTAATGTCTGATACTATTTTAGCATTTGATGAAAATTCTATCTCATTAAAAATTAAATTGCAAGAAGGTGAAAAATATACTTTTGGGAAAATTAATTATTTAGGAAATTCTGTATATACAGACGAACAGTTAAATCAAATACTTAAAATTAAAGAGGGAGACACTTATAATGGAGTGGAGCTTGAAAATAGAATTGCTGATAATTCTGATCCTGACTCTGATGATTTATCTAATTTGTATCAGAATAGTGGATACCTGTTCTCATCTGTCACTCCTGTTGAGGTAAGTGCTGATGGAAATGTAATCGACCTTGAAATAAGAATTAATGAAGGGAAACCAGCATACTTTAATAAAATATCTGTTGTTGGCAATGATAGAACTAATGATCATGTAATTTATAGAGAGATCAGGACAAGGCCTGGGCAACTTTATAGTAAAGCAAATGTTATAAGAACAATAAGAGAACTTGGTCAGCTTGGTTTTTTTGATGCTCAATTAATTTCACCCGATTTTAAAAATGTTAACCCAAATGATGGAACAGTTGATCTAGAATATACTGTTGTTGAAAGAGGTTCAAGTCAAATTGAATTACAAGGAGGTTATGGTGGTGGTGGTTTTATAGGAACATTAGGGCTCTCATTTAATAATTTTGCAGCTAAAGACCTGTTTAATAAAGAAGCTTATAACCCTGTTCCTATGGGTGATGGACAGAAGCTCTCTCTAAGGCTTCAAGCAAGTAGGTTTTACACCCAAAATAGTTTTACTTTTTCTGAACCATGGCTTGGTGGAAAAAAACCTGTGAATTTCTCAATTCAATTAACTCAAACAAAACAATTTTTATTTAATCCTGTTACATATACGGCAGACAAATCAAAATCATTTAACATAAGTGGAATATCTGTTGGATTAGCAAAAAGATTAAGTGTTCCTGATGATTATTTCCAACTTCAACATTATGTTGGTTTTCAATATTATGATTTAAATGATTACAATACAGGATTATTCACATTTGGTAATGGATCATCCAATAATCTATCATATACTGTTGCTTTAAGTAGAAACAATACATTCACTGATCCTATATATCCTACAGGAGGTTCAAGTTTTAGTATATCTGCTAAACTATCTTTCCCTTATTCAGCCGTTAACAATGTAGATTATTCTGCGTTAAAAGATGAAAGAGATGAATTAATGGATGATCTAGCTACAGATCCTAGCAATACTACTGCATCAGATAGGATAGCTGAGATAGATCAAGAAAGATACAAATGGCTTGAATTTTATAAAATAAAATTTAAGGGAGAATGGTTTGCCGCATTAACAAAGAAATTAGTGTTACGTCCTGCATTTGAATTTGGTTTTCTTGGAGCCTATAATAATGATAGAGGCATTATCCCATTTGAAAGATTTTTTCTAGGGGGAGATGGTTTAGGAATGTATAGCTTAGATGGAAGAGAGACTATTGCTCTTAGAGGCTATCCTAATCAGTCATTATCAAATCAAGATGGGGGTACTATATATAATAAATATTCATTAGAAATGAGATATCCAATCAGTCTAGGAGAACAAGCAAAAATATTTGCTCTTGCGTTTATTGAAGGAGGTAATTCATATAATAGCTTCAGAGATTTTAATCCATTTTTAATTAAACGTTCTGCTGGATTAGGTGTTAGGCTGTTTATGCCAGCCTTTGGATTGCTTGGAATAGATTTTGGTCATGGATTTGACTCTGTCCCTGGACAAAATAAAAAGCACGGATGGGAAACACATTTTATAATTGGCCAATCATTCTAATTTAAAATATACCCATGCTAAAATATATTCTTATATATTTCGTTTAATAAATGATAAAATATAACAATGAAAAAGATTTTAATCGTATTTAGTGTATTTCTTATATCAAGCTACTCATTTAGTCAAAGAGGAGTAAGAATAGGATATGTTGATACTGAATATATATTACAAAATTTATCTGAATTTGAGCAAACTAGAGATCAATTAGAAGAAAAAGCCGATAAATGGAAGAAAGAGATAGAGGCGAGATTTTCTGAATTAGAAAATAAAAAAGAAAATCTTAATGCTGAAAGGCTATTACTTACAGAAGAGCTAGTTCAGGAAATGGAAGAAGAAATTGAAATTGAAAAAAATGAAATATTAGATTATCAACAAAAGAGATTTGGTCCAAGAGGAGATTTAATTATTCAAAGAAAACAGTTAATACAGCCAATTCAAGATCAAATATTTATAGCCATAAAAGAAATTGCAAAATCTAGAAAATATGATTTTATTTTTGATAAATCAGCTGATATTGTAATGCTGTACTCTGATAGAAAATTTGATATTAGTGATCAAATTTTAAGAATAATTACTAGAACAAACAATAGAAAACAGTTAGACTCTAGAAGTGATAAAAGACAAGTTGAAGAAGAAGATAAAACAATTGTTAGCTCTGTAATAATTGATAATAATGATAAAGATGAAGAAGAAGTAGAAGAAGGTAAAACAACCAATAAAAAACCTGAAAAAGTTTTAACAGCAAAAGAATTAAGAGAAAAAATGCTAGAAGAAAGAAAACAAAAAATTCTTGCATCAAAAAAAGTAAAAGATAGTACCTTTACAAATAATAATAATTATAACTGAAACAAATAAACAAATGAGAAAAATTAAGATTTTATTGTTGATATTATGTGTAACATTAAGTTTTGCAGTGAATTCGCAAAGCAAGGTTGCTCATATTAATAGCACTGAATTAGTATCATCTATGCCAGAAATGAACGAGGCAAAAGCAGAACTTGAAAAACTTGCTAAGACATATGAAAATGATATTCAGACTATGGCTGCAGAGCTTCAAAGCAAGGTAAAGCAGTATGATACTGAAGCGTCTACTCAGACAGATGAAGAAAACGCTAGAAGATTACAAGAAGTCCAAGGAATGGAACAAAGTATTCGTCAATACCAAAGCCAAGCTCAACAAGAATTACAAAAAAAGGAATTTGACCTATTAAAACCAATTACAGAAAAAGCTCAAGCAGCAATAGTTAAAGTTGCAAAATCTCAAGGGTTTACATATGTCTTGGATTCAACTCAAGGTCAAGGCGTAATCCTTGCTGATGGGAAAGACCTACTTGAAGATGTTAAAAGAGAGTTAGGATTTTAATAAGTATTTGTTAATATAGTATAAAAGCTGTCTTTTAAAGACAGCTTTTTTTATTTAAAAAAATGAATAAACAACCTATAGGTATTTTTGATTCTGGAATTGGAGGCCTGTCTATTTTAGAAGAGATCAATAGAGTACTACCAAATGAAAATATTATTTATTTGGCAGATAATAAGAACTGCCCCTATGGAAATAAAGATAAATCTGATATACTAAAGTTAAGCCTAAAAAATGCTTCTTTATTAATTAAAATGAATTGTAAAGCAATTGTTATAGCATGTAATACTGCCACTACAAATGCCATAAAAGAAATTAGAGATTCATTATCAATTCCAGTTATAGGGATAGAACCTGCAATCAAGCCCGCTATACTTAATACCAAAACAAATAAAATAGGTGTTTTAGCTACAGAAAAAACTCTTACAAGTAGGCTTTTTAATAAAACCTCAAATAAATTTTCTAAAAAAGTGGAAATATATGAGCAAATAGGATATGGTCTAGTTGATTTAATTGAAAAGGGTAAAATAAAAGAGACAAGGGATCTGTTAAAATCTCTTATAGACCCTATGTTACAATCAAATATTGATCAATTAGTTCTAGGGTGTACTCATTATCATTTTCTTATTCCATTAATAAAAAAAATACTTCCAAAAAATATAAATATTCAAGACCCTAATGAGGCAATTGCAAAGCAAACAAAAAAAATATTAACTATAAATAATATTCAAAACTCATTAGAAAATAAATACAAAAACATAATATATGTAAATGGAAAGACTGAAATAATTAAAAATATGATAAAATTAAATGGAGAAGTAAATAGTCTTGATTTTTAATTTATTTTATCCATGGGCATTCACAATCATATCTTTCTTTTCTACACCCAAAATTAAATCCTAAAGTAAGTTGGTGATATCCACCATTATCAAATACTACTGAATTAGATTGATATGAATAGTTGTATGCAAATACAAAGCTATTATATTCTAATCCTATTAAAGGAGTTATATGTTGTAATTTCTGAGCTTTTACTTGATTGCTATTATTTAAATATTCTGCACCATCAAAACTTCTTCTATATGATAATCCAGCCCAAATTCTTCCAAAATCTGTTTCTCTATACACTTTAAAATTTGTATCCAGAAAGGTTTCTTGAGTTGCATCTTTATAGGCAAACATAATTGATGGTTCAAAATTCCAATCTCCAGACCCACTACTAAATAAGTATCCGGTAGAGAATAGATAAGTTCTTAAATTATTATAGCTCAATCCTTGTTCATTAAAATTAATTCCATCATTATTAAGTAGGTTTTTAATAGAAGCATGGGCATAAAATTCTAAGTATTGATAAGAGAATCCGAAATCAATGTTGAAATCTGTTGCACTTTGCTCAATCCCTGCAATAATAGGGTCAAAACCTCCTGCTAAAAAGGATGTTTCATCAAGCTTATATTGTATCATCCCTGCGCTTATCCCAAATGATAACATATCTAAGTCTAATTCACTTCTAGAAAATAAAATATGATGAGCATAAGTCAAATATGCACCAGATTGAGAATGATAGCCATTTGTATCATTAAAAACTATTGCTCCAATAGCAGATCTAGAATCTCCAATTCTAGTGTTTACACTAAGTGTTTGTAATTCAGGGGCTTTTTCATGATCAAACCATTGTTTTCTTCCTGTCATTCTTACCTTTCCACAATTTGATACTCCAGCCATGGATGGATATAAAAGATAGTAGTTATCAGTTAAATAATCTGAATATATAGGTAATCCTTCCTGAGCATTTGCAGAAAAAAAAGTATAAAAAAGTAAACTGATATAAAGAGTGCATCTCTTAAAGTTCATAAACATAGGAATTTCAATCGATCAAATATATAAATTTTATAAGACATTATCCTAAGTAAATGATTTTAAGTATACAGTGCATTTTATTACTTTTGTCAAAAATTATATATGGAGAAGTATAAAGTTTCTGTCTGTAAAACAAAAAATAAGTTCATACTTAAATTTGAGATAAATCATTTTATTACAAATCATGAAAACTATGAATTTAATAATATTGATGAAACTTCAAATTCTCAATTAGCAAAAGAGCTATTTTATCTCCCGTTTGTAAAAAAAATATATATCGCTTCTAATTTTATTGCGATTGAAAGATTTAACATTATAGAGTGGGAAGATGTACAAGATGGAGTTTCTGAAAAAATTGAAAGCTATCTAAATCAAGGAAATAATGTTATATCAAATACTGATAATAAGAAAAGCCCTATTAGTATTTATGCAGAAAGCACTCCAAATCCAGCAGTTCTAAAATTTGTAGCAAATAAAAAACTAGTAGATTTCCAAATAGAGTTTAACTCTATCGATGAATGTGAAAAATCTCCTTTAGCATTAGAGTTATTTCAATTTCCATTTGTTAAAGGGATTTTTATTGATGAGAATTTTATTTCTATAACAAAATATGACATATCATCTTGGGATGAAATCACATTGAAAATAAGAAAATTTATAAAGGAATACCTTGAAGGTGATAATGAAATATTATCAGATGGCTATCAAAAAAAAGATGCTATTAAAGAAGAAAGCTTAGATGAAATATCAAAAGAAATAATTACTATTCTTGATGAATATGTAAAGCCTGCTGTTGCTTCTGATGGAGGGAACATTATGTTTAAATCATATAATAAGGCCACAAAAACAGTAAGTGTGATTCTTCAAGGAGCTTGTAGCGGATGTCCTTCTTCAACTGTAACCCTAAAAAATGGAATTGAAAATATGTTAAAACAAATGTTAAATGGTAAAGTTGAAGTTGTAGAGGCAATTAATGAATAACAATTTCATTTTGTACTTTTGATTATATGAAAAAAGTGATTTTCTCCTTTTTGTTATTAATCATCATTATTAATTCTTGTAATGAAAAAGATCCTAGCATGAGTAACAATTTAATTAACGAAACAAGTCCCTATCTGCTTCAGCATGCATATAACCCAGTTAACTGGAACCCATGGAATAAAAAATATTTAGAGCAGGCAAAAAAAGAAGATAAATTAGTAATTATAAGTATAGGGTATTCCTCATGTCATTGGTGTCATGTAATGGAGAGAGAAAGTTTTGAGGATTCATTAGTCGCTAGTATAATGAATGAAAAATTTATTTCAATTAAAGTGGATAGAGAAGAAAGGCCTGATGTTGATCAAGTTTACATGAATGCAGTTCAATTAATGACTGGAAGTGGTGGATGGCCATTAAATGTTGTTACTCTCCCTGATGGAAGACCAATATGGGGTGGAACATATTTTTCGAAAGATCAATGGATTAACGCTCTAACACAAATTTCTAATATATATAAAAAAGAGCCTGAAAGATTTATTAACTATGCCAATACATTAGAAAAAGGAATTAAATCTTTAGATGTAATTAATACAAATGAAAACAAAACAGTAGTCAGCTCTAAAGAGTTAGAAAAATATGTTGAAAACATAGCAAGCAAAATAGATAAAGAACATGGAGGATTCTCTGGAGCTCCCAAATTTATGATGCCAAACAATATCCATTTATTACTTAGAACTGGACATCAAAATAATGACAAAGCTGTTTTGGATTTAGTTAATCTAACTCTTGAAAAAATGGCTTATGGTGGTATTTATGATCAGATTGGAGGGGGTTTCTCAAGATATTCTACTGATGAAAAATGGCATATTCCCCATTTCGAAAAAATGCTATATGATAATGCTCAGCTAATTAGTCTTTATTCAGATGCATATCTAATTACAAAAAATGAATTATATAAAAATGTAGTATATGAAACTATAAATTTTGTATTACAAGAATTAACAGATTCAAATGGAGGGTTTTATTCTTCTATTGATGCTGATAGTAAATCATTTGATGGAGAAGAAAAAGAAGGGGCATATTACATATGGAAAGAAAATGAGTTAAAAAATCTACTTAAAGATGAATTTATATTGTTTTCAGAGTATTACAATATTAACAAATATGGATACTGGGAAGATGAAAATTATGTTCTAATAAAAAACCAATCTGATTTAAAATTCTCAAAAGAATTTAATCTATCTAAAGAGGACTTAATCAAAAAGAAAGATATATGGAAAGGTGTATTGACAAGAGAAAGGAATAAAAGAACTAGACCTAATATTGATGATAAAATACTAGCCTCATGGAATGGATTAATGATTAATGGATTAGTTGATGCCTATAGAGTATTTAAAGAAGATAAATTTCTTGACGCTGCAAATTTATGCGCTGAATTTATATTAGAAAATATGCAAAAAAGTGATGGTGGATTGCATCACAGTCATAAAGATGGGATTAGTAAAATTAATGGATATCTAGAGGACTATTCAGCCGTAATAAAAGCTTTGCTGAATCTATATGAAAATACTCTTAATGAAAAATGGTTAAATACAGCTGACAATTTAATGAAATACTCTTATGAGAATTTCTATAACCCTGAAACTAAAATGTTTTTCTTCACTTCAAAATTAGATGATAAGCTAATTTCAAGAACTGTTGAATTTAGAGATAATGTAATTCCATCTAGTAATTCTATTATGGCAAATAACTTATTTAAACTGTCTCATTATTATGACAATTCAAAATATTTAAATACCTCATTATCAATGGTAAAAAATATTTCAGATCAAATTGATGTTTATCCAAATGGATTTTCAAATTGGATGAATTTAATATTAAATTTAAATAAGAATTTTTATGAAATTGCGATTGTAGGAGATAGTGCAATTGAAAAAATTAATGAACTAAATAAAAATTATCTGCCCAACAAAATTGTTGTAGGGTCCCTAAAAGATAATTCACTGCCATTACTTAAGAATAGATATATTGAAGGAGAAACTATGATATATGTTTGTGTAAAGAAGGCTTGTAAAATGCCCGTAAAAACAATTAAAGAAGCATTAGAGCTTATTGATTAGGATTCCATTTAGCTCCTACAAAATCCTTTAAGTAAAAAGGCTCAAAATTATCTAAATTTTCAAACTTATTGTTTTTAAATTTATTAAAAGACAGTAAACCCATTTGTCTAGCAGAAGGAAAATAATTATCAATAAATTCTGCATTTTTATTAGTGATTATTTTCTTTAGTTTTTCATTTGCATTGCCAATAAAATATACCTGATTTTTATTAAGATATTCTTCAAAGGAGTTTTCATCTATTATTTCTGCTCTTGTTTCTCTAATCATTTTATTTTCTATATCGAAAACTGCAGAATATACCTCCATTCTTCTAGCATCTAAACATGGGATTACGATTCCTTTATTTAATAGATTTTGGGATAGTATTTTTAATGTTTCAATAGAAATTAATGGAATATCTAAGGCAAAACATAAGCCCTTAGCTGAAGCAACCCCTATCCTTAATCCTGTATATGAACCAGGCCCTTTACTAACTGAAATAGCTGACAAATCTTTTGGAAATATTTTTGATTTCTTTAAAATTGAATCAATAAAAACGTGCAATGATTTTGAGTGAGAATAATCCCCAGTATTTACTTCAGCAAATTCTATTAAATTTAAATCATTAAAAATTGCAACAGAACAATTGGTTGTTGACGTTTCTATATTTAATATATAAGCCAATTAATTTATTATTTTTCCTGTATAGTAATCTAAAACTTTTGTTTTAAAAATAAAGTCAAACTTTGAATTAATAAGAGATGACTTGGCATTTAATAATCTAATTCTAGCCTGCTCCAAATCAAATGAATTTAATGCGCCTAAATCATAGCGCTCTCTTGAATTTTCAAAAGCTAGTTGCTGTGCTTGTACAGATTTCTGAGATGCTTGATAAGACTTTAATGCTGCTTTAGCATCTGTAAATGCGCGTTGGATACTTGACTCTAAATTTAATTTTGCTTGTTCTAAAGCTAAATTACTAGAATTTTCTAAAATTTTTGATTTATTTACTCCAGCTCTTGTTTGATTCCTGCTAAATATTGGAATAGAAATATTCATATTAACTGAATGCCCTTTATTTTCATCAATCTGATCCATAAATGGATCATCTTCAGTTAAATTAGAAAAATTTGCTGCGGCATTAAAACCATATCCAAGTTGGATACTAGGCAAATATGCACTTTTAGAAATCTTAGTATTTAATTTTGCTATCTCTATATCTCTTTCTGCAACCTTTATTTCATTTCTATTTTCTAATGCATAGTTAAGAATTGGTCTAATATTCTTATACATAATATTCTCAGATGGTATATCAACTTCAATTACTGCTACATCAAAGCCTTCATAAGGAATTTGAAGTAATTGAGATAAATTCAATAACGCCAATTCATGATTATTTTTAGCTATTGTCAAATTCTGACTATCTAAGCTTAGTGTAGCTTGTGCATCAATTAATATAGAAGAAGGCTGTGCGCCAGATTCAACTAATGCAGATGCCTGGCCAACTTGTAGAACAGAAAATTCATACTGAGATATAGCTAGGTCTAAATTTTCTTTATTAAATAAAACATTCAAATAAACATTGGCAACATTCAAAGAAATATCATCTCTTAGCTTCCCGAGTTCATATTTATTTTTTTCTAGGGTTAATTTACTTTGATTCAATAAATTAATATTTCTAAAACCATTAAATATTGTTTGAGAAAGCCCTATACCTAAGCTTGATGAATAAAATTCTCTATCAGCAAATTCTCCTGGGTATAATTCAACCTTTCCTATGCTCATAGAACTTGAAATATTAGAACTTACACCAGGCATAAAATTTCCCTTTGCACTAATTACATCTTGCTCATTAGATAAAATACTATTTCTAGCTTGAAGAACTGAAATATTGTTTTCTAAAGCATAAATAACACATTCTTCAAGTGTCCAAACTTTTTCCTGACTAAAAATCGATTGTCCTATTATTAGAATAGTTATAACTAAAATTTTACTTTTCATAAATATCAATTTTAAAAATTAAATTAATCTGTCATATCGTCTGCAGTCTCATCTTGACTTCTGTCATCTTCATCTTCATTAGTCTCATCTGTAACTATATTCCATACCTTTATTTTATCATTTTTACTAACTCCATCTAATATTTCTACATTAATACCGTCAGAAATCCCAATCTTAACATTGCTTTTTTTATAGGTTCCATCTTCCTTTTGAATTTCAACAAATGGTTTGTCTGTTATTCTATTAAATTGTAATAAAGACTCCTTAATACATAAAATATTTTCTTTGTTTCCTGTTT
>SGZI01000018.1 GCA_004213965.1 Flavobacteriales bacterium | reverse complement strand
GTTTCAATTTGTGAAAAAGAATAAGAGAAGGTAATTAATGCGATAAGTAGTAAATATTTTTTCATGATTATTATTTTATTATAAATTATTGATACTTTTATTGTAGAAAACAAAAATAGAAAAAATTTAATATTATGAAAAAGTATATTATTGAAGGTATTGGAACTTACTTTTTAGTACTAATTATTGGCTTAACTGGAAATCCTATTGCTATTGGAATTGGACTAAGCATCCTTGTATATATGGGGGCTCACATCTCAGGAGCTCACTATAACCCTGCAGTTAGTTTAGCAATGATCATTAGAGGTGAAATTTCTATAATGGAATGTTTGAAATATATTTTATCGCAATGTATTGGAGCTTTTGCGGGAGCATATTCCATTATTCTACTTGGAGCAGATACACTATCTGTTGTCTCTAATACTGATAGCATGACAAGTTTTTTTATGGCTGAAATTATTTTTACTTTTCTTCTTGTATTTGTTATTCTTAACGTTGCAACTCATCCTGATACAAAAAATAATCAATATTATGGACTGGCTATTGGATTAACAGTTGCTGTAGGAGCTTTTTCAGTTGGAGAAATATCTGGTGGAGTTTTTAACCCTGCAGTTAGTTTTGGTCCTTCATTATTAAGTCTTATAAATCCGGATCTAGAATTTAGCAATATTGTTTCACATAATTTTTTCATTTATTATTTAGGTGCAACAGCAATTGGATCAGTTATTGCAGGAGTCTTATTTAATTATCTTTTAAAAAAATAAATGATTCATTATAGTGAAGAAGACATTGAAGATCTAGACAAAGTATTTAGAATAAATCTTGTAAATAGTTGTACAGGATATAAATCAGCTAATTTAATTGGCACAAAATCAAATGAGGGAATTCCAAATGTAGCAGTGTTTAGCTCAATTGTTCATTTAGGCTCAAACCCTCCCTTACTAGGTTTCTTTTTAAGACCTACAGAGATTTTTCCAAGAAACACTTACACTAATATTAAAGAAAATGGAGTATATACTATAAATTCTATTTATAGGGAAATTATTGATGATTCTCATCATACATCAGCAAAATATGATAAAAATATCTCTGAATTTAGCGTGACAAATTTAGAGGAAGAGTATATTAACAAAATATATCCTCCTTTTGTAAAAAATTCTCCAATAAAAATTGAAATGAAATTTATTGAAGAAATAAAAATTAAAGTAAATAAATGCAAATTAATTGTCGGTAAAATCGTTAGTTTGCATTTAGAAAAAAAGATGCTTGAAAAAGATGGGTTTTTGAGTCTTAACAAAGGTGAGATACCTACAATAAGTGGTTGTGACGCATATTCAATACCTGAAGATTATGACAGAAAGAAATATCAAAAACCAAATAAATAAAGCATAATTTATATATTGTAAAAGATGAATTTCTTAAACCTATTATTAATTCCCCTAACTATAATTCAATTAAACATGAATGAGAATGATTTAAAATCAGTGTATGAGATTAAAATTAACGACATAAGTGGAAATCCAATTGAATTAAATGATTTTAAAGACAAATATGTGTTATTTGTTAATGTAGCCTCAAAATGTGGTTTTACTGGTCAATATGAAGATCTACAAAAACTACATGAAGAATATAAATCAAAACTTGTTGTAGTTGGTCTTCCATGCAATCAGTTTGGAGGACAAGAGCCTGGACAATCTCATGAAATATCAACATTTTGTAAGATCAACTATGGCGTAACATTCTTATTAACAGAGAAAATTGAAGTTAAAGGAAATGGGCAACATCCTATATATAAGTGGCTAACTGATAAGACACTAAACGGAGTTAAAAATTCAACTGTTCGATGGAATTTTCAAAAATACTTAGTGGATCCATCAGGAAATCTGGTTGATTATTGGTATTCTATAACAAATCCTATGAGTCAAAAAATACTCAAGCACATTCAATGAAGATTTACAGATTTGTAAGGACTCAAAAAATACCTATTAATATTAAGGAAGCATGGAATTTTTTAAGTGATCCTAATAACTTAAAAACTATCACTCCATCGTATATGGGTTTTCATATTATTAAAAATGAAAACACAGAAATGTATTCTGGACAAATAATAAAATATACAGTTTCTCCAATTCTAGGAATAAAAATAAATTGGGTTACAGAAATTACACATGTGAAAAATCTAGAATATTTTGTAGATGAGCAAAGATTTGGGCCATATAGTTTTTGGCATCACAAACACTTCATAAAAGAGATTAAGGGTGGAGTAGAAATGGTAGACATATTAGATTATGCTCTTCCTTTTGGAATATTAGGTAGAATTTTTCATCCTGTTATAGTTAAACCAAAACTTAATGAAATCTTTAATTATAGGAGAGAAAAACTGATTAAAATATTTGGCAACTTTTAATTACCTTTATTAATCTAATCCAAATCAAATGAAAAAATATTTTATAATAGTAATATCGTTCTTTTTAACAACAAATGTTGTTATATCTCAATCAAAACTTAATAAACTAAAATCTGAGATTGTTAGTTCTGTAGAGAAGCATTCTGAAAATTTAATAAAAATTAGTGATCAGATATGGGAATTAGCTGAAACTGCATTTAACGAGCATGAATCTTCAAATATTCTATCAGATTATGCAGAAAAAAATGGATTTTCAATTGAAAAAGGTGTGGCTGGAATGCCAACAGCCTTTATTGCAACTTACGGTCAGGGAAAGCCAGTTATTGGAGTCTTAGGTGAATTTGACGCACTTCCAGGTCTTTCACAGCAGACTGAACCAGTCAAATCTCCATTAGTTGAGGGAGGTTCAGGTCATGGCTGTGGTCATAATATGTTTGGTGCAGGAAGTCTTGGTGCTGCAATTGCTATAAAAGAAATGATAGAACAAGGAAAGATAACGGGTACAATTAAATTTTTTGGTACACCTTCTGAAGAAAAATATTTTGGTAAAATATGGATGGTTGAAGCTGGATTATGGGATGATGTAGATGTTAATATAAGCTGGCATCCAGGAGCTAATACGGAAGCTGATGTTCAATCATCTCTAGCTTTAATTGACTTTAAAGTTGAATTCTTTGGACAGGCCGCTCATGCATCAGCTGATCCTTGGAATGGAAGAAGTGCATCAGATGCTCTTGAATTATATACAACAGGAATCAACTATTATAGAGAACATGTAAAGCCAACTGTAAGAATGCATTATCATATTCAAGATGGTGGACAAGTAGTCAATGTTGTACCTGATTATTCAAAAATATGGGTAAGAGTTAGAGATACAAAAAGGTCTGGTATGATGCCAGTTTACGAACGTGTTAAAGAAATGGCTGAAGGTGCAGCAATTTTAGCAGATGTTGATGTTAAAGTTTCTTTAATCTCAGGTATTTATGAGGTGTTAGTTAATAGAAATGGAGGTCAAGTAATGCAGGATAATTTAGAACTTCTAGGTCCAATTAGCTATACTAATGATGAAATTGAATTTGCAAAAAAAATTCAAGAATCAACTAATAAGCCAACATTAGGGATTGATTCTGATATTAAACCCTTAAGAAAAACAGAAGATCATCCTGGAGGAGGTTCAACAGATGTTGGAGATGTAAGTTGGAATGTGCCAAATATTAATCTGAGTGTAACAACAGCTCCTATAGACACTCCATGGCATTCATGGGCAGTAGTAGCTTGTGGAGGTATGAGTATTGGACATAAAGGAATGATATATTCAGCAAAAGCTATGGCAATGACAATGTCTGATTTATTTAAAAGTCCTAAACTTATTAGTCAAATAACTCAGGAATATAACGAAAGAAAAGGTGATGAAAAATATGAAGCAATGATTGATGGTCCAGCGCCAATAGATGATAATTAAACTCTTTCTATTTTAGCTCCAATTGATCTTAATCTATGATCAATATTTTCATAGCCTCTGTCAATTTGCTCTATGTTATTTATGGTTGATGTGCCCTTAGCTGAAAGAGCAGCTATAAGTAGTGATATTCCTGCTCTAATATCTGGAGATGTCATTGAGGTTGCTTTTAGTTGAGAATTGAAAGCGTGACCAATAACTGTGGCTCGATGAGGGTCACATAAAATTATTTTAGCTCCCATATCAATTAATTTATCTACAAAGAAAAGTCTACTTTCAAACATTTTTTGATGGATTAAAACACTTCCTTTGGCTTGAGTAGCAACTACAAGAATAATACTTAAAAGGTCTGGACTAAATCCAGGCCATGGAGCATCTGAAACAGTTAAAATAGATCCATCAATATAGTTTCTTATTTCATATCCTTCACTATGCTTAGGTACTAGCATATCATCTCCCTTTTTTATTAATTCTATTCCTAAAGAATTAAAAACATTGGGAATTTGACCCAAATTTTTCCAGCTAACATTTTTTATTAAAATTTCACTCTTTGTCATTGCTGCCAAACCAATCCAACTTCCAATTTCAATCATATCAGGCAAAACTGTATGCTCTACGCCACCTAACTGACTAACTCCTTTCACTGTTAATAAATTTGAACCAACTCCAGTAATATTAGCTCCCATATTAATTAACATCTTAGATAATTGCTGAATATATGGTTCACATGCCGCATTATAGATAGTAGTAGTTCCATCAGCTAATGCAGATGCCATTAATATATTTGCTGTACCAGTTACAGAAGCTTCATCTAATAAAATATAAGCACCTTTTAGTTTATCAGCTTTAATTGTATAAAAGTGGTCCTTCTTATTATAATCAAATTTTCCTCCAAGTTTGACAAGGCCCTGAAAATGTGTATCCAACCTTCTTCTCCCAATTTTATCACCACCAGGTTTAGGAATATAACCTTTTCCAAATCTTGCTAAAAGCGGACCAACAATCATTATTGATCCTCTCAAGCTTTTACCATCCTGTTTAAATTCTTCAGATTCTAAATAATCTAGATTTAATTTGTTTGATTGAAATGAATATGAGTTAGTTTTTATTTTCTGAATATTTACACCAAGCTTAGATAGAAGATTAATTAATCGTTTTACATCAATAATATCTGGAATATTGTGAATTGTAACCTTTTTATCAGTAAGAATTGTAGCGCAAATTACTTGAAGAGCTTCATTTTTTGCACCTTGAGGGGTGATTTCACCTTTTAACTCAAAACCTCCTTTGATTTTAAAAGTTTCCATGCATTATAAATTTTTAGTACCTCTTTCTAGGTCTATTATTTTTTCTAATAGGCCTTTTGTTATTATATTTCTTTTTAGGACGTAATAATACCGATGTGTCTAATAGAGTTTCTTCTGTTTTTCTAATATCAATATTTCCATCAGAAAGCTCAAATAAATGATCAAAAATAACTGAATCTGTAACACTATCCTTGTTCCAGTTTAAAAAACATTTTTTCATGTGATTTGCAATTGTAAATACTAATCCTTCTTTCATATCTCCTTCTTCCCATTTAACAGCTTCATCAATCATGATCTTAATATTATTTCCATAAAATCTATATTTAGGAAAGTTCTGAGGATATGCTAAAGGATCAGGCTTTGCTTCTAAAATTTCTTTAGAAGGCTTTTCAAATGGTGAATCAGCATCTAATTTAAAATCAGACATAATAAATAACTGATCCCATAATTTATGTTGAAAATCAGGCACATCTCTAAGATGAGGTTGTAGATTTCCCATTATTGATATTATAGCATTAGCTAATTTGTTTCTATCCTCTTTAGATTCTCTTGATGATGCATAATTAATCATCTTCTGTATATGTCTTCCATACTCAGGGATAATTAATTCCTCACGACTCGTATTGTATTCTAGTTTATCTATCAAAACAAAAAATTTAAATTAAAATAATTAGTGAAGATTCATATAAGTCGGCAAAATACAAAAAATATATAATAACAGATTACATGTTATAATAAAATTGCATCACTGACTTTATTAGAAACTTCTTTATATTTTTCAATAACATCCTTTGATTCATTCATTATTACATTGACTGAGATACTAGTATAGTTATTATTACTGGAATGTTTCTTTTTAATTATTGCGCCTATATTATCAAAAATGGATTCAATAATTTTAATTTTTTTTTCATCAGACTTAACAATAAACTTAAATAAATATTCACAAGGCCAATCTGAAGTTTGCTTTAATAACTGATTTAAATTATCATAAAAAATTTTATTTATATTCTCCATTTATATTATATAATTATTTTAACAACAAATATAGTAGTTATTAATTTTTTTAATTTAAACATTATTAACGATTTTTATAGCTAATTCTTGTAATCTATGGCTAAGAAAATTATAATTACTGGTGGTCCTGGAACTGGAAAAAGCTCCTTGATTAAAGCATTAGAAACAAATAGTTTTAAATGTTTTAATGAGATCTCAAGAGATATTACTTTGAAATATAGAGAAAAGGGGATTAAGCAACTCTTCTTATCAGATCCTATACTATTTAGTGAAGGACTGCTAAAAGGCCGTATTGAGCAATATAATAGTTCTACTTCATACAATAGCCAAAATGTATTTTTTGACAGAGGCATACCAGACATTGTGGCTTATCTAAATTTCAAAAAAGCTAGAATATCAAATAAATTTATAAAAGCAGTTAATCAATATAGATATGACATTGTCTTTTTATTAGAGCCATGGAAAAACATATACTCTTCTGATATTGTCAGATATGAATCTTTTGATCAAGTAATATCTATAGATAGTTATATAAAAAAGACATATAATGATTATGGGTATAAAATAATTGTTGTACCTAAAGACACTATTGACAATAGGGTTGACTTTATTATTAATCAATTAAAACAGTACCAAAATGAATAGTGAAAAGAAAATCATTTTCATGGGTACTGCAGAATTTGCAATTCCATGTATAAAAAATATCATCAATAATTATAATTTATTATGCGTAGTTACATCGGTTGACAAACCTGCTGGAAGAGGTTTAAAATTAAAAGTATCTCCTGTAAAAAAATACGCTGAAGAAAATGAAATAACCATTCTACAACCTAATAATCTAAAAGAAAACGATTTTATAAGTAAAATAAAATCATACAAACCTGATCTAATAGTAGTTGTAGCATTTAGAATGTTGCCTGAAATTTTATGGAAAATTCCAAAATATGGAACTATTAATGTTCATGCATCCCTACTCCCTGAATACCGAGGAGCTGCACCTATTAATTGGTCTATTATTAATGGGGAAAAACACACTGGAGTATCAACATTTTTTATAAATAACAAAATCGATACAGGAGAGATAATTGACCAATCAAAAATTGCAATAAATAATGATGAAACAGCTGGGGATATTCATGACAAATTGATGGAATTAGGCGGCACTTTATTAATTAAGTCTACTGATAAAATATTTAGTAGTGAAAAAATTGCAACACAAAATCAATTAGACTTCAAGCCTAACAATAGTGCTCCAAAATTAAATAAAACTAACTGCAAAATAAATTGGGGGAATTCATCTGAAAAAATATATAATAAAATTAGAGGTTTAAGTCCATATCCTGGAGCAAGAAGTGTTTTAGATAATCATACAAAAACAATTAATTTAATAATTTATAAATCTAAGTATACTAATGAAAAACATAGTTATGCTATTGGAAAAGTGATTGTTAATAAGGATAATATTAAAATAGCTACTTCTGATGGTTATATACACCCATCATTAATTAAGTTTGAAGGAAAAAATACATTAGACATTAAATCTTTGATTAATGGCTTTAATTTTCATGAAAAATGCAAGATGATTTAATAAGATTAGAAGAGATTTCTAAAGGATGTTTGTTATTAGCTGATCCTAGTATAATTAATGACCCCTATTTCAACCGAGCTATTATATTAATTACCGAATGTAATGAAGAAAAAGAAATAGTAGGTTTTATTATGAACAAACCACTTGAGCATAATTTTCAAGATATCATTTCAGGAAATGGTAAAGATTTTATAATACATAATGGCGGTCCAGTAAATAAAGACAATTTATATTATATCCATAACATTCCTAATTTGATATCCAATTCAATTAAAATATCTAATAATTTATATTGGGGTGGAGAGTTTTCAGATGTAAAAAATACTATAAAAAATAATAAAGCAAACACTAGTAATATTAGGTTTTTCTCTGGATATTCAGGATGGACTCTCTCACAGATAAATAATGAGGTTAAACAGAAATCATGGATTATTACCAATAATAGATTTATGGACAAGATTTTAGACTCAAAGTCAAATGAATTTTGGAAAGAAGAGATAAAAAAATTAGGGGATGATTATATAATATGGTCTAATGCTCCTGAAAACCCTAATCATAATTAAAAACTAAGAAGAACCTAATACTTTTTTTAAATCAGCGATCTGATTTCTCCATAACATTTTTGATTCTTCCACTTCATCTTCATCAGCGAAATCTGTAACGATTAATGAAACGTCTTTTGTAATTTCATCAAATTGAATTCTTAGTTCAAAAAAATAGTCAGTATCCTCATCTTCACCCCATTGGAACTTAATTTTTTCTGACATTTTTTTCGAAACTAAATTTGCTACTTCCTCAGAATCGTCCCAAATAAAAATAAATTTTTCACCTCTTGAATTTACATTGTCAGCAAACCATTCTGAAAGACCTGAAGGAGTTGAAAGATACTGGAATAAAAGTCTCTGAGAAACTTGTATTGGGAATTCCATTTCATATTTAATTCTATCTGACATTACCATATAATTATAATCGTAATATATACATTTATTCTTAAGTTCTATAATAATTATTTAAAATAATTTATCAAACATATGTTGAATGTAAAAAATTTAAATTTTATATTTGCTTCCCTTAAATTATGGCGAGATAGCTCAGTTGGTCAGAGCGTCGGATTCATAACCCGGAGGTCCCGAGTTCAAATCTCGGTCTCGCTACTATTCCTCTAATAAAATTAGCTTAGTTTATTTAACAACTGAGTAATTGTTAACAATTCTTGAGAACCAGAATTCATGTCTTTAAGGTTAAATTTCTTAGCCTTCAACTCATCGTCTCCTATAAAAACAACAAATGGAATTTTATTTTTATTAGCATAACTTAATTGCTTTTTTAAACTTAGATTGTCTGGATATAACTCAGCATAAACATTGGAATCTCTTAATTTATTTATTGCTTCTAAGGCAAATAATGAATTCTTATTTCCAAAATTTAGAAATAAGACTTTTACTAAATTAGAATTTACATTTGGAAATAAATCTAACTCATCCAATACCATATATATCCTGTCTAAACCAAAACTTACACCGATACCACTCATATTAGATAGTCCAAATCTTTCAGTTAAATTATCATATCTCCCTCCGCCTGCAATAGAGCCTATTGTTACAGTTTCAGGAGCTGAAACTTCAAAAATAACTCCAGTATAATAATCAATACCTCTGGCTAGACCTAAATCAAAACTTAAATTGCAGGATTTAAGACCAAGATTTTCAATGGATGAAAAGATAAATTCTAAATCACTTATACCTTCTAACCCTGTTGTAGAATTTTCAAATGTCATTCTTAATAATTTCATAGATTTTTTAAAATCTCCTGAAAAACTAATTAAATCAGTTATAATTCCTACAGATTTGTCTGAAAAACCCTTAGATTTTAATTCTTCATTAACGGCTTTCATTCCAATCTTATCAATTTTATCTAAAGCAATAGTTAAATCTTTAAATTTATCTTTACAGTCTGATATTTCTGAAAGACCTATTAAAATTTTTCTGCTATTAAGCTTAATTGTAGCTCCTCTTAAGCCTAGTGAATTGAATACAGTATCAAAAAGTTGTATAAATTCAATCTCTTGAAAAAGCGATTTTGATCCTATTACATCTGCATCACATTGAAGAAATTCTCTAAATCTTCCTCTTTGAGGCCTGTCTGCTCTCCAAACAGGTTGAATTTGAAATCTTTTATACGGAAGGGTAATATTATTTTGATTTTGCACAACATAGCGAGCAAATGGAACGGTTAGGTCATATCTTAATGCTTTGTCTGATATTTTTGAGCCAATTTTAGATGAATTATTATTAATGATTTCATCTTTATCAAGACCTTTCAAAAAATCACCCGATTTTAAGATTTTAAAGATTAACCTGTCACCTTCATCGCCATATTTACCCAATAGTGTGCTAGACCTCTCAAAGCTTGGAGTTTCAATTGGATTGAATCCAAACCTAAAAAAGCTATCTTTAATTATTTCAATTATATAATTTCTTTTATATAGTTGAATTGAATCAAAGTCTCTAGTCCCTTTTGGTATGCCTGGTTTATTACTCATATCATGCAAAATTATAATTTAATTGTTAGTATCTATTTTTTTATTTAAATAATTACATAAAAAAAACACCTATTAGAAATAGGTGTTTTAAAAATATATTTTTAATTATATTATTTTTTTTCAGCAACTACTTCAAATGGTAAGTCAAAAACTACATCTCTATGCAATCTTATAACTGCATTATATTTTCCTAATTGTTTAATTACGCTACTACCTGTAATCATTATAGTTTTTTTATCAATTTCAACTCCATTTTCCTTAAGTTCATTTTGAACATTACTGTTATTTACAGAACCAAAAAGCTTTTTCCCCTCACCTACTTTAGATTTTATTTTGATTTCTAAAGCCTTTATTTTTTTTGCAATCTTATTTGCATCATCTACAATCTTCTTATCCTTAACAGCTTGCTGCTTAAGATTCTCTGTTAGTATTTTCTTAGCTGAAGGTGTTGCAAGAATTGCTGAGCCATTAGGTATTAGAAAATTTCTGCCAAAACCATTCTTAACAGTAATGACATCATCTTTAAACCCAACTCCTTCTACGTCTTTTTTTAATATTATTTCCATTTTAGAAATTTTACTTTAACAAATCGGCTAAATACGGCATTAAACCAAGATGTCTGGCTCTTTTAACTGCCACAGACACCTTTCTTTGATATTTTAATGATGTTCCCGTTAATCTTCGAGGTAATAACTTACCTTGCTCATTTACAAATTGTAATAAAAAAGCTGGATCCTTATAATCAACATACTTAATTCCGTACTTCTTAAATCGACAATATTTTTTAACTGTAGCATTGTCTATATTAAGAGGAGTTAAATATCTGATTTCACCATCACTCTTTCCTTTTGCCTGTTGTTGAATATTTGACATAACTTTATGCT
Organism: Flavobacteriales bacterium; assembly: GCA_004213965.1. Classification (GTDB taxonomy): domain Bacteria; phylum Bacteroidota; class Bacteroidia; order Flavobacteriales; family Flavobacteriaceae. The sequence continues at coordinate 10,323 of SGZI01000018.1, read as the reverse complement.
TTAATTTTTAATTTTTCTCTTCTTTTTTCAGCCCATTCAATAGCATGTTTATCTAATTTTACTGTCAGATATCTCATGAATCTTTCATCTCTTCTAAATTCTACTTCCAACTCTGGTATTGCAGTTGGATCAACAGAATATTGAAAAAGATGGTAAAACCCACTTTTTTTATTTTGAATAGGATAAGCTAACTTCTTCAATCCCCAATCCTCTTTGGAAACAAATTTAGCACCTTTAGATGTCAAAAATTTCTCGTATTTTTGGACTGTTTCCTTTATCTGATCATCAGATAAAACGGGATTTAAAATGAAAACAGTTTCATAATTATTCATTTCTATTTATTTTTTAATGCCTGCAAAAATAGGTATTTTAAATTGTTTTGACAATTTTTTAGATTAAATATCCAAATTAGTTAATTTTATGATTATAAAACATAAAGTATTGTTAGGAATTGGATAAAAAATGCATAATAATTGATCATGATTCTAAGAATCTAGAAATTCTTAAAATCCTTCTAGAAAAAAGTAAAAAATTTACAATTTTATCATCTTTTGACAATTTTAAAGATTCTAAGGAGTTTTTAAGCTCAATTAGTGTCGATTTAATTTTTATTGGATTCACTCTTCCGGTATTTAGTCCATTTAATTTTTTAGACTCATTAAAATCAAATCCACTTATTGTATTTATAAGTGATCAAACTGAGCACGCTTTCAAGAGTTTTGATTATAACACCTTAGATTATATTAAAACACCTTTAAATGAAGAAAAAATTGAAAAAATTGTTAAAAAATTAAATACTCTAAATATCAATTCTGAAGAAAACAACAAAAGCCATTTATATCTGAAAAGCAATCTTAAGAAGAGAAAAGTTTATACTAAAGATATAAAATGGGTAGAAGCATTAGGTGATTATGTAAAAGTTATTACTTCTAAGTCAAATATTATAGTTCTATCTTCATTAAGGAATTTTGAAAAAAAATTGCCAACAAATAAGTTTTTAAGAATTCATAAGTCATATATTATAAATCTAGATAAGATTGATAATATTACAAGTAAAACTGTAGAAATTGAATCTAGTTTAATTCCAATTAGCAGAAACAAAAAAGCAGATTTAGACAAAATATTGAAGTCAAATTAAGAGATTCCCAGTTACTTTATCTTTAAATTAGAATTATACCATCTATCAGGATTGAGCTTATTATACTCTTTTCCCATTCCTAGAGAAAGAAATACAGGATCTATCATATTTTTTTCCCATTCTTTAAATTGAGACTTTAGTCTATCATAAATAGGCTTTGATGAATTAATAATGTTTGTTTCTTCACCTATATCATTTTTCAAATCAAAAATATACTCATCATTTTTAATTCTTAAGTATTTATACCTTTCGTCCCTAACAACATCAATATCTTTATCTCTATTCTGCCAGTATAAATATTTATGAGGTAAGCCAGAGTTATTTCCAGTTAGGTATGGTAATAAATCTACTCCATCGATCTCATTATTAATATGTTTTTCGGCTGATGCTGCTGATGCTACAGTTGCAAAAACATCTAATGAAATAATTGGTTTATCATACGTAATTCCAGCTTTAATTTTTTTTGGCCATTGCATGACAAATGGCACCCTTATACCACCCTCAAAAAAATCGCCTTTTATCCCTCTTAGAACACCATTATCAGAGAAATTATACCACTCTACCCCTCCATTATCTGAAAAGAAGATAACTATAGTATTATCTGAGATCTTTTTCTCTTCAAGTTTATCTAAAATTAATCCAATTCCATCATCCATCGATGAGACCATTGCAGCATAAATTCTTCTCTTCTCAATTTCAATGTGCATATTTCTCTCCAAGTCTTTCTCGGTAGCCTGTAGAGGAGTGTGAGGCGCATTATATGACAGGTATAAGAAAAAAGGATTATCAGAATTTTCTTCAATAAATTTTACAGCATTATCAGATAATTCCTCTGTAAGATATTTTTTGGTATCGATCCTCTTTCCATTGTCATAGATTCTAGTGATATAACCATCCATCTGACTTCTTGCTTCTGTCAAATCATTTAAAGTAAGATCTTCTGGAAAGTATCTGTGACCTCCAATTATAAAGCCAAAAAACTCATCAAAACCTCTTCTTTCTGGAACTAGAGATTCGTGGGCACCAAGATGCCATTTCCCTATTGCCTTAGTTTTATAATCTAGATTATTTAGCACATCAGGAAGAGTTTGTTCTGTTAAGGGAAGACCCATCAAGGAATCTTTAGGAGCTAATAAAATATTCCTAGTATACCCAAATCTGTTTTGATACCTTCCAGTAATTAGTCCCGCTCTACTTGGAGAACATACCGCATATGAAACATAACCTTCAGAGAAGACTACACCATTATTAGCTATTCTATCAATATTGGGAGTTATAATTTCTTTACTTCCATGAAAACCAACATCAGCATAGCCTTGGTCATCACTTATTATAACAATAATATTTGGATGCATTTTTTCTTGATCTAAACAAGAAGCTAATAAAATAGAAATAAAAATGAGTGAAATAATTTTTTTCATAAATCAATAAGGTTAATATATTATATTTTTATGGAGATTAAAATTTATTTTATATATTTTAAATAAAAAAGCAGTGAGGTTTTTGAAGAAATATTATTTCTTGTTAATTGTATTATTTCTGTTAATATATTCATTTTCAACATTCAATTTAATAGAAGTTGGAATTATGGAAGCAAGAAATTTTCAAACCGCAAATGAAATTATTGAAAATGATAATTGGCTTCTTCCAACACTAAATGATGAGCCAAGATATCAGAAACCACCACTACCTACTTGGCTAACTGCTTTGTCTGTTTTACTTTTCAACTCAAAGGCTGTCATATTCTACAGGATTCCTGCTATACTATTTCTATTTATTATAGGCGTTACAAGCTATTTTTTTAGTATTGGAATTAATTTTAATAAAAGCGAGAGTATTATAAATGGGCTAATAACCGTGAGCTCTATTTATATAATAGCAATCATATTTGAGGCACCATGGGATATTTTTGCGCATGGTTTTATGTTTATAGCAATCTACTATCTTTTTAATTCATTTAAAAATTCTTTTACTAAAAGCCATAATATACTTATTGGGATATTAATTGGACTTTCAATAATGTCAAAAGGACCAATTTCTATTTACGCATTACTAATTCCTTTTCTTTTATCTTATCTGTTAGTATATAAAAAAATTAGCCTTAATAATCTTATTATAATTTTCTTTATTTCAATAGTTTCTGGCGGAATTTGGTATCTATATGTTTATACACAAGACTATAATACACTAGTAGAAATAGGTGCTCAAGAAACTGAAAATTGGTCAAATTATAATGTTAAGCCATTCTATTACTATTGGGATTTTTTTATTAATAGTGGAATCTGGACAATTCCAGCAATAACTAGTATAATACTGCCATTTATTAACAGAAAAATTTCAGTTAATAAACATCACCTGCTAATATGCTATTGGGTTTTGTTTTCAGTTATTTTATTATCATTAATACCAGAAAAAAAGACTAGATATTTAATGCCCGTACTTATACCATTAGCGCTGAATACTGGCTTCTATATAAATTATATTATTAAATACTCAAAACAGAAGATAAGTCCATTGTTATTGCCTATATATTTAAACTTTCTAGTAATAGCCATTTTTGGATTAATTATTCCTATTAATCATATATTAAATTATGGAATTAGTTCTTTACCAATAATAGGAGTACTTATAACGCTGTTTTTTATTTATAATTTTTACAAAAGAAATTTTGATAAAGTCATCTACTTAAAAATAATTTTATTTTTCACAGTAATTAATTTTACTCTACCACAAACTTATTCAAATACTAATAATGATTACACTTCACTAAATAGTCTAGAAAATGAAATACAAAACTTAAAATTATATTCAGATTATAAAATTACTGCTGATCTAATATGGAACTTAAAAAGAAAAGTTAAAAAAACTGAGTTATCTAAAATAAATGATTCAATTTTTGTGCTAATTTCTAATAAAAATTATGATTCTATAAATTATGAATTTAGAGAAAATAGACTAATCATAGATAAAAAAATCAAAGTAGATTTTAATCCAACAACAGAAGACAGTAATCGATATAGAGATAGACTTGCAACAAATCTTTATATTTTATCAAAAATATAAGTGCTACACTTTAAATAAATATGATAAAAAAGAGTTGAAGAAATAACTCCAAAAATCAAACCACATAAAATATCCATTGGATAATGTAATCCTAAGTATATTCTACTATAAGAAAAAACAAATACCCAGATAATTAAAATAATTGAGAATATACTAGTAATTTTTTCCCTCATTATTCTAATAACGAATAGTGAAACTGCTATTGAGTTGGATGCATGAGCTGAAAAGAATCCATATTTACCACAATATATATCTATTTCTCGCAATCCTAAATACCCCTCTCTACATGGCCTTAACCTCTGAAAACTATCTTTAATGAAATTAGTAAATTGGTCAGTAAATAAGATTAATATAGAAATGAATACAATAATAAATGCTGTTTGCTTTAGCCCAAATCTCTTATATATATAATAAACAATAAAAGCAAAGAGAGGTATATAAGTTGTCTTATTTGTTAAAGTAATCCATATAGGATCCCAAAATTCTGATCCTAATGAATTCAAGTAAACTAATATTTGTATGTCAATATCCTCTAAAGTCATTATTTATTAATCATCTTATTTGTTAAATATAAAAATCTCCAATACAAAAATACAGAAGAAAATAAAAGGCCGCAAAGCAATCCAATCCATATGCCTGTCTCAGCCATTGATGACTCATCTCCTAAAATAAAACTTATTGGAAATCCAACAATCCAGTAGGCTATAAAAACTATGACTGTAGGTATTTTTACGTCCTGCATACCCCTTAAAGTTCCCAATATGATTACTTGAGCACTATCAAATAGTTGAAAAATGGCAACAATTATAAATAATTTTGATGCAATCTTAACTAATTCTATATTCTCAATTAAATTTTCCTGATTATTAATATCAATGTAAATATAGGGTAGGTAATCTCTTAATATATATATTCCTAGGGCAAAAAATGAAGCAAAATAAATTCCTAATAATAATATAGATAATGATATTCTTTTAAGCTCTTGATAATTTTTTAATCCTTTTTGATTACCAGCTCTAACAGCAGCACTTACACTCAAGCCGCTAGCAACCATAAAAGTCATAGATGAAATATTTAAAACTATTTGATTTGCAGATTGGGGTATTTCTCCTAATAGTCCACTTAACCAAATTGCAGTTGTAAATAAACCTACTTCAAAAAACATTTGTAATGAAGTAGGAAATCCTAGACTTAGTATTTCCTTTATCATAAATTTATCATAGATGAATGATTTTAAGTCAGACATATAATTATAAATGATTTTTTTATCCATTAGCATATAAAAAAGAACCGCAAACATTATTATTCTTGATATTAATGTGCCAATAGCTGCTCCAATAATGCCAAGCTTTGGGAAACCCAACATTCCAAAAATTAAAATATAGTTTATGATAACATTAATAATATTTGCCACAACTGTTGCATACATTGGATAAATTGTTCTTGATAAACCATCTGTATATTGTTTTAAGGCCTGAAATAATAATAAAGGAATAAGTGAAATAGCTACAATATCAATATATGGCAAAGCCAATTTAACAACCTCTACAGGTTGATCTAAATAAACTAAAGTGTTTTTTAAAACTAATACTAAAGCATATAATACAGTGCCTAATATTAAACATAAGATAAAACCATTAATAAAAGACTTCTTAAGTTTATTCTGATTTCCTTCAGAGTGTGCTTCTGCAACTATCGGAGTAATTGCTGCTGAAAATCCAATACCAATTGACATGGCAATAAAAATATAACTGTTTCCTAGAGAAACAGCAGCTAAATTTATTGGATCTAAGTTTCCTACCATTATATTATCTATCATACCAACTAAAGTATGACCTACTAAACCTAATATAACAGGTATAGATAATTTTAAATTATATGAAAATTCCTTAGTGTAATTGGATAGATTCAATCCTCTAGTTTATTTTTGATAAAAATTCATTAAATAATCAATCTCAATTTTTCCTTTCTCAATATTATTTAACTTGTTTTTTAATAGTCTCTTTTTAAAACTAGTTAATTTATCAGTAAATAGTATTCCTTGAATGTGGTCGTATTCATGCTGTATTACTCTAGCAACAATTCCTGAAAAATTTTCTTTCTTAGAAATAAAATTTTCATCATAATATTCAATAAAAATATCTGATTTTCTTCTTATATTTTCTCTTATGTTAGGAATACTTAAGCATCCTTCTTCAAATAGCCAGCTCTCACCAGTTTCATCTACAATGGTTGGATTAATAAAAACTTTTTTAACCCTAATTACTTGTAAATCCTGAATTTTTTCATCATCCATATCTAAAAAAGGAGAAGTATCAATAATAAATAACCTAATTGATTCTCCTACCTGTGGAGCAGCTAAACCAACTCCACTAGCATTATACATAGTCTCATACATATTGCCTATTAATTCCTTTAGATTAGGATAAGAAGCTGAAATTTCTTTTGCTTTCCTTTTTAAAACAGGATCCCCATATCCAATTATTGGTAAAATCATTTATTATTATTTAATACACAATATATCAATTATTGACTAATTACTTCTCTATAGATTTTAAATATCCTTGAAGAATTATTGTTGCACTTATCTTATCAATAATGTATTTATCACTTCTATTTTTTTTGTTTAATCCAGCATCAATCATTGTTTGTAAAGCAATTTTTGAAGTAAAGCGTTCATCGAATCTCTTAATAGGAATATTAGGAAATTTCAGTGTTAATTTATTTATAAACTTCTTTATTAGTTCTTCAATATCGGAAAATTCATCATTCATTCTCTTTGGCTGGCCAATTACAAACTCAGAAATATTATTGTCAGAGTTATATTTATCGATGTAATTAATTACACTTTTTGTTTTAACTGTAGTAAGTCCAAATGCAAAAACTTTTGAGTCATCACTAACTGCAATTCCAGATTTTACTTCACCGTAATCAATGGCTAAAATTATTGACATAAAACAAATATAACACTATAACTTGTAGTAAATAAACATCCTTATTAACTAAAGATTTTTTTTATTTTTTTTCTAATAGACCTTCTGCTAAGAAATTGATTGCTATAATACATCATTAATTTAAAAACCTCCTCCTCACTTCTATTGGAGAGGACAGCATATTCCCTACTAATAATCTTTATTACTTCTTTATCATTAGTAAGTCTTCTGAAATTCATTATTCTCATTTTGAAATTCATTTCTTCAAATCTCATTCTATTCAAATCAACTAAATAAAATGTCGGCTTACTATTATTAAGCCTAACTAAAGTATTTCCAGGGGAATGATCTAAAAAATTAATTCCATTTTCATGAAGTTTTAAAGTAAAACCTACAAAATCATTTAAAATACTAATCCGATCTGGATAATTAACATTATTAATTACCTCACTTATTGGAAAATCAAAATTTAGTTGTTCTGAAACATAGAAACTGTTAGTTAAGAGTCCATTTTTTTTTACTTCATAATAACATATAGGGGTTGGAGTATTTATTCCTAAATTCAATAATTTCATTGCATAGTTATACGATCTATTCGCTTTAGACAATCTGAAAAAGGCATAAACAATTGAATTAAAAAAATTTGGGACACCAAAAGATTTTACATTTATTTGAATTTGTTCTAAGCTAAATTTTTTAATATTATTTCTGTGATCTTTGATAGTCTGACCATTAGAAGTGTTAAAATTTTTAATTATACTTAAAATTTCTTCTTTGAAGTTTATATATTTAGAATTAAACTCTATAGACTTATTCAACTGGTTATTTTTTATATTTGATATAAATATATTTATAATAGATGGAAAAAATTATAAATGAAGTTGAAAAAGCATACAAAGTCCTTATAAATGGTGGGGTAATTTTATACCCTACTGATACTATATGGGGTTTAGGCTGTGATGCGACAAACAACAATGCGATTAATAAAATTAATAGCTTAAAAGAAAGAGAAAACACAACTCCTATGCTAAGCTTGATTAATAGCTCTGATATGCTAAATGGGTTTCTACATGAAAAACCTGAAAACATAGATGACTTGTTAAAAAAATTTAAAAATCCAACTACAATAGTGTATGATAATCCAAAAAATATATCTGAACTTCTAATTTCAAATAAAAATAAAGTTGCATTTAGAATTGTAAATCATAATTTCTGCAATATGCTTATTGATAAAATTAAAAAACCTATTGTATCAACCTCAGCGAATATTCATAATGAAAAACATCCTGTTAATTTTAAAGAAATAGATGAACGTATTTTAAAAGGTGTAGACTATATCGTAAATTTACCAAATGAACCCGTAAGCAAACTCCCTTCTTCAATAGTAACAATTAATAATAAGGGAGATATAAAAAAACTTCGATAGATAAAATATTTTTATAATGAAATTTGAAGAGGCTATTAATGATAAACTTTTTAAAACTATTTCTAGTTGTGCAGATCAACTAGGTTTAGATTGTTATGTAATTGGAGGTTTTGTTAGGGACTACTTCTTAAAAAGAAAATCTAAAGATGTAGATATTGTGGTAGTCGGAAGCGGTATAGAAATGGCAAAATCAGTTTCAAAAGCACTTAAAATTACTTCAGAAATCAAAATTTTTAAAACCTATGGAACTGCGATGCTCCGATATTCAAATTTTGAAATTGAATTTGTTGGTGCAAGGAAAGAGTCATATAGTGCTAAAAGCAGAAATCCTAAAATTTCTGAAGGAACACTAGAAGATGATATTAAAAGAAGAGATTTTACTATCAACAGTCTAGCTTTCAGTTTAAATAAAAAAAATTATGGAGAATTAATAGATCAGTACAATGGCTTAGATGATATAGAATCAAAAATAATTAAAACTCCTCTTGATCCAAATGTAACCTTTAATGATGATCCATTAAGAATGTTAAGAGCAATACGGTTTGCATCTAATCTCAAGTTCGATATAAACAAAAATATATTAGAAGTAATCACAAATTTAAGTTCAAGAATTAATATTATTACTAAAGAGAGAATTGTAGATGAAATAAATAAGATTTTATTAAGCGAAAAGCCATCGTATGGATTCTTTCTGCTAGAAAAAACAGGATTGCTAAATATTATTTTACCTGAAATAACTGCTCTAAAGGGAATAGATGAAATTGAAGGGCAAACACATAAAGATAATTTCTATCATACACTAGAGGTATTAGACAATATAAGTAAGGAAACAGACAATTTATGGCTACGATGGGCTGCTCTATTACACGATATTGGAAAAATGCCTACAAAAAAATTTAATAGTAAAATTGGATGGACCTTTCATGGACATGAATTTGAAGGAAGTAAAATGGTATACAAAATATTTAAACGATTAAAAATGCCATTAAATGATAAAATGAAGTATGTTCAAAGAATTGTTTTGTTAAGCTCAAGACCAATTGTATTAGCTCAAGAAAATGTTACTGATTCTGCAGTAAGAAGATTAATATTTGATGCTGGAGATAATATTGATGATCTTATGACACTTTGTGAAGCTGATATAACTACAAAAAATAAAGAACGTTTTAAGAAATACTTAAGAAATTTTAAAATTGTAAGAAACAAAATTATAGAAGTTGAAGAAAGAGATAATATAAGGAATTTTCAACCACCAGTTACAGGAAAAGAAATAATGGAAACATTTAATTTAAAACCTTGCAAAGCTATTGGACAAATTAAAGAAGCCATTAAAGAAGCCATTTTAGAAGGTGATATTAATAACAATTATGATGATGCATATAATATTATGCTAAAAGAAGGAAAAAAACTTGGTCTAAGCACAAATGAAAAAAGATAATAAAAAGGTAATCTACTGGCTATTTACAGGTTGTGCGTTAATTTTTATTATGGTAATTATTGGTGGAATAACTAGACTAACTCATTCAGGTCTTTCCATTCCAAGCTACAAATTAATTTCAGGTACAATTCCACCATTAAATGAACAACAATGGAATGAAGCTTTTGAATTATATAAACAGTATCCTGAGTATAAGAAACTTAATAGCAGCATAAACTTAGATGAATTTAAAGGTATATTCTTTTGGGAATGGCTGCATCGATTTATTGGTAGATTGATAGGTCTGGTTTTTGTTATTCCTTTTATGTATTTCATAATAACAAAA
>SGZI01000017.1 GCA_004213965.1 Flavobacteriales bacterium | reverse complement strand
ATTCCTTAATATCCTCAGGGATGATATCAATATCTTGTATTGAGCCATTTGCTCTCATGATTTCTTGTTTCAGTTCTTCATTCCATAAACCTAGGGAAACAAGATCTTCTAAAAGATGTTTGTTTACAATAATAAATTCTCCTGAAAGGACTCTTCTAGTATATATATTAGAAGTATAAGGTTCAAAACATTCATTGTTTCCAAGAATTTGTGAAGTACTGGCTGTTGGCATTGGAGCTACAAGTAGCGAATTTCTAACGCCATGTTTTTTTACATCTTTCCTTAATTGATTCCAATCCCATAAACCACTAAGATCTTTTTCGTCTACATCCCATAAGTTATGCTGGAATTTCCCTTCACTAATTGGCGAACCTTTGTAGCTTTCATATGTACCATCTTCTTTTGCCTCTTCCATTGATGCAGTAACTGCCGCATAATATATAGTCTCAAAAATATCTTGATTTAATTTCTTTGCGTCATCAGAAGTAAATGGCATTCTTAATTTAATAAATGCATCTGCCAAGCCTTGAACCCCAAGACCTATTGGTCTATGACGGAAGTTTGAGTTCTGTGCTTCAATTACAGGATAATAATTTCTATCAATAACTCTATTTAAGTTCTTAGTAACTCGTTTGGTTATTCTATATAATTCCTGATGATCAAATGCTCCATCATTTACAAACATTGGGAGAGCAATAGATGCTAGATTACAAACTGCAATTTCATCAGGAGATGTATATTCTAAAATTTCTGTACATAAATTTGAAGATCTTATTGTCCCCAAATTTTTCTGATTTGATTTTAGATTTGCTGCATCTTTATAAAGCATATAAGGATTTCCTGTTTCGATTTGAGCTTCTAAAATTTTCTCCCATAACTCTCTTGCTTTTATTGATTTTCTTCCCTTTCCTTCTTTTTCATATTTAGTATAAAGCGCTTCAAATTCTTCTCCATGCACATCACACAGGCCTGGACATTCATTTGGACACATTAGCGTCCATTCAGCATCCTTCTCAACCCTTTTCATAAAAAGGTCTGGTATCCACATTGCATAAAATAGATCTCTTGCTCGCATTTCTTCTTTACCATGATTTTTCTTTAAGTCTAAGAAATCAAAAATATCAGAATGCCATGGCTCAATATAAATTGCAAAGCTTCCTTTTCTTTTGCCCCCACCTTGATCTACATATCTAGCTGTATCATTAAATACCTGTAACATTGGAACAATTCCATTGCTTGTTCCATTTGTTCCAGCAATATAACTTCCTGTTGATCTTATCGTATGAATTGATAGGCCAATTCCCCCAGCAGATTGTGAAATTTTTGCTGTTTGTTTTAATGTATCATAAATTCCTTCAATACTATCATCTTTTACTGTGAGCAAAAAGCATGATGACATTTGAGGTTTTGGAGTTCCTGCATTAAACAATGTTGGGGTGGCATGGGTAAAATATTTTTTACTCATTAATTCATATGTCTCAATTGCTGAATCTAAATCATTTAGATGAATCCCTATTGAAACCCTCATTAACATATGCTGTGGTCTTTCTGCTATTTCACCATTAAGTTTTAATAAGTATGATCTTTCTAATGTTTTAAATCCAAAATAGTCATACCCAAAATCTCTGTTATAAATTATAGTAGAATCTAATAATTCCTTATTTTCAGAAATTACTTTATACACTTCATCAGACAGCAATGGAGCTTTTTTGCTTGTTCTTGGATTAACATAATTGTATAAATCATCCATGACTTCACTAAAAGATTTTTTGGTATTCTTATGTAAATTTGAAACAGAAATTCTAGCAGCTAAAATTGCATAATCAGGATGTGCAGTTGTTAAGGTAGCTGCAATCTCTGCGGCAAGATTATCTAATTCGCTAGTAGTTACTCCATCATACAGTCCTTCAATAACTCGCATAGCCACTTTAACGGGGTCAACCAAAGGGTTTAACCCATAACAAAGCTTTCTAACACGTGCTGTAATTTTGTCAAACATTACAGGCTCCTTCTTGCCATCTCTCTTTAATACATCCATATAGGGTCAAAAAAATTTATATCTTTTTTAAGATAATTTTTATAAATTATTAAATGTCTGAATAGTTTAGTTAGTCTAATTAAAAATCAGCATCAAAACTAAATTTATCCTTCTCTTCTTCCTTGTTTAACACCCCGGCTTTTTGATACTCTGAAACTCGTTTCTCAAAAAAGTTAGTTTTTCCCTGAAGTGAAATCATATCCATAAAATCAAATGGATTAGAAGAGTTGTATTCTTTTTCACATCCAAGCTCAACAAGGAGCCTGTCTGTAACAAATTCTAGGTACTGAGTCATGAGCTTTGCATTCATTCCAATTAAACTAACTGGCAATGATTCTGTAATAAACATTCTCTCAATATCAAGAGCATCAATTAAAATTTCTTTAATTCTCTTTTTTGGCACTTTATTTACTAAATGTTTATTATGCAGATGTACTGCAAAATCACAATGAACTCCTTCATCTCTAGAAATTAATTCGTTTGAAAATGTCAGTCCTGGCATAAGCCCTCTCTTTTTCAACCAAAAAATTGAACAAAAAGCGCCAGAAAAAAATATTCCCTCAACTGCAGCAAATGCAATTAATCGCTCAGCAAAACTAGGTGACTCAATCCATTTTAAAGCCCATTCAGCTTTTTCCATTATTGCAGGGAATGTATCAATAGCATTAAACAACTTATCTTTTTCTTCTTCATCTTTTACATAAGTGTCAATTAATAATGAATAGGTTTCGCTATGAATATTTTCCATCATAATTTGAAAACCATAAAAGAATTTAGCTTCACTATATTGAACCTCATTGACAAAATTTTCTGCTAAATTCTCATTGACTATTCCATCGCTAGCAGCAAAAAAAGCAAGTATATGCTTAATAAAATATCTTTCATCATCATTGAGCTTATTCGCCCAGTCTGACAAATCTTGATGTAAATCAATTTCTTCTGCTGTCCAAAAACTAGCTTCAGATTTTTTATACCATTCCCATATATCATGGTGTTGAATTGGGAAAATTACAAAGCGATTTTTGTTTTCTTTTAATAAAGGCTCTTCAGCAGCTGACATAAATATTATTTTAAATAAAAAATTTCATTTAAATTGTGACTAACAAATAGACAAAAATGTTATTGAAAATGAAAGGCATTTTTATTAACATTTAGCACAAGTTTTTAACAAATTGGTCAACCCCAAAAAAAAAATTTTTTTTAGAAAATTATGAAAACAGCGACAAGGATTATTTCGGTTATTGCCATACTAATTATAATATTTAATATGTCTCTAATAGATTTTAGTAACTTTTTTTCTGACAATAACACTATTGCTTTGGTAACAATAATTGCTGGGTTTTGTTGTCTGGTAATTATAAGAATATTAGTTCTGACAAATAAAATAAAGGACTTTGGAAAAGATAAATAGCTAGTTTTATTTACCTATATAGCACACTTCAATCCCAGCCTTTTCTAAAAATTCGACACCGGATTTATCTTTATATTCCTCCTGGTATACTACTCTTTTTATATTTGCTTGATGTATTAATTTGCTACACCCCTTACATGGGCAAAGAGAGATATATAATGTAGCGCCCTCACATGATTGTGTTGATGAGGCAACCTTAGAAATTGCATTGGCTTCAGCATGTAGCACATACCATTTTGTATAACCATCATCATCCTCGCATACATTTTCAAACCCAGACGGTGTTCCATTAAAGCCATCTGAAATTATCATATTGTCTTTTACTATTATAGCACCAACCTTTCTTCTTTCGCAATAAGAAAGCTGCCCCCATTCATTAGCAATTCTTAAATAGGCAAGGTCGTATTTATGTTGTTTTTCTGGCGTCAATTTTTAAAATATATAATGTTAAAAATATAAAATTAATTCTTTCTATACATCTCCAATCCACAATTTAAGTAGGCTAAATATTCATCTTCATTTGGTGTGTATCCAACTGGATGATTTAAAATTGTATTAGATTCTGGATTATACAAAATGTAGTAAGGTTGTGAATTTGTTTTAAAATATTTTGCTTGAAAATATGCCCATTTATGACCATAATTTATCAACTGCCTAACGCCTTTCCCACTATTTCTCTCAACTAAAATTTGCTGATCTTCAGGCAATAATTTTTTATCATCTACATATAATGAAATTAAAACATAGTTTTCTCTAATTACATTGTCTATTGATTTTAAAGGCCAAATATGTTCTTCCATTTTTCTGCAATTAACACAAGCATATCCCGTAAAATCTAATAATACTGGCTTGTCAACTTTTTTAGCATATTCAATTCCAGATTTAAAATCCTTAAAACAATTTAAATTGTTTGGGCATTCTTTTGGTGAAAAATAGCTATATCCCAAAGGAGGTGCTAGGCCGCTTAGCAAGCTTAGTGCCCTATACGATTGGGTTTCTTTATTATAAATTAAACCCGATGCTAGATAGATCGCAAAACCTAAAGACAATAGTGCAAACACTTTTCTGTTAAATGAAATCTTATTAGGCTTACTTTCATGCGGAAACTGTATTTTACCAAAAAGATAAATTGCCAACAACAGAAAAATAATTAGCCATAATACTAAAAAGACCTCTATTTTAATTATTCCCCAATGCGCAACTAAATCAGCATTAGACAAAAACTTTAATGCTAGCGCAAGCTCAATAAATCCTAGAGAAACTTTAATTGTGTTTAACCATCCGCCTGATTTTGGTAATGACTCTATCATATTTGGGAACATAGCAAAAAAGGCGAACGGCAAGCCTAAGGCAAGGCCAAATCCTCCCATTCCAGCGGTTAATTCCCATGCACCTGAATCACCTGAAATTGAACCAGCAAGCAAAGATCCTAAAATTGGACCTGTACATGAAAAAGAGACTATAGCTAAAGTAAGTGCCATAAAGAAGATTCCTATTACCCCACCAATAGATTCGCTTTTGCTTGAGCTATCAACCCATGATGAAGGAAGCGTTAATTCATAGTAACCAAAGAATGAAAAGGCAAATACTAAGAATATGACAAAAAAGGAAATATTTAAATAAATATTTGTTGAAATATCATTTAAAATATCTGGATTTACAGAATCTAATAAATGGAATGGAATGCTTAAAATTAAATAGACCAGCACAATAAATACTCCGTATAATATGGCATTAGTATAGCTATTTTGTTCTTCATTCTTCTTTGTAAAAAAGCTAACTGTTAAAGGGATCATTGGGAACACACATGGTGTAAGTAGTGCAAGTAGCCCTCCTATAAATCCAAGACCAAAAATACTATAAAGAGTCCTTGTAGGACTTGAGATTGTTGAGCTATTGGATCCGGAATCAACACACTTAACTTCTGTTTTATTTACATCACTTGGCAAAAACCCGTATAGATTTAAAATATTTTTTTGAAGGGTTTCCTGATTTATTGAGGCCGTTTCTTCAACATCACTTTCTAATACTTTATTTGATAAATTAAATTTAAAATCAATTATTTCTGGTGCCAGACACATCTCATCATCACAAGTCATAAACTCAAAACCTCCAGTGATAGGGCTTTCATAATTTATTACTTCAACTTTTTGTTTAAAAATTGCTTGGTTATAAAACTTAGAAACTACCATATCAAATACCAGGTCGTTTTGTGTTACCATATTAATAGAATCCTCAACCACTTCACCAATTAGCTTATAATTTGAAGATTCCGTAAAATAAAATGTTGTTGGAATTGGGCCTCCTTCATCTACAGTTTTGGAATAAATTGCCCAATTTGTATCTATCTCTGCAATAAATATTAATTCATATTTATTTTCTTCAATTTGCTCTGAATGAAAGCTCCATTCTACAGGCTCTAAAATTTGAGAATTTATAGAAATAAAACAGAAAGAAAATAGTATAAATAAAATTCTATATAGCTTCATTAGTAAATAATATGTTCTGCAAAGAAATTAAAAAAAATTTAGGGATTAATATAATAAATGTTTTTTCTCGTTAGAAGTCCACCCAGCCTGTGATTTATAATCAACAAAATAAATTTTCAAGTCAGCTTGTGATCTATATTCTACAAAAAATAATTTGAAGTCAGCCTGGGATTTATAGTCTACAAAAAACCATAGACCTTCATTCCCCTTTACTTGACTTTTATAGTCAACTTTATATACAAGAAGATCTGCCTGAGATTTATAATCTACAACAAAAACATTAATGTCTGCTTGGGATTTATAATCTACAGAATATAAGGTCTGCGAATTTGCAGAAAAGAAACTAATCAAGAAAACAGCTAAAAATAATCTCATGATTCAATATAAAAAAATTACGTTTATCATCTGTTATAAAAAGAAAAAACTTAATAAAATAATGATTTGTAGCCCCGGCAGGAATCGAACCTACATCTAAAGTTTAGGAAACTTCTATTCTATCCATTGAACTACGGGGCCAATATATAATTATATAATTTAATTATTTTTTTTAAAAAGTAATTATACTTTTGTGACAATAACATAAAATAAATGTCTAATAAAGATCATTGGGAAAAAATATATTCCACAAAAGAAATTGATGGGGTTAGCTGGTACCAAGACACTCCTGCCACCTCATTAAATATTTTTAGCTCATTAGAGCTAAATTTAAATTCATCAATAATTGATATTGGTGCCGGGAAAAGTTTTCTTACCGATAATTTGTTAAATCTTGGATATAATGATATTACAATTCTTGATATTTCTGGTAACGCATTAAATGAAGTAAAAGAAAGAGTTAAAGAAAAAAATCATACAATTAAATGTATTGAATCTAATATAACTGACTTATCATCAGACAAGAAATATGATGTTTGGCATGATAGGGCAGTTTTTCATTTCATAACTAACAATACAGAAAGAGAGAAATATTTAGATCTTTTAAATAAATGTATAAATAAAGATGGTTATTTAATTATTGGCACATTCTCAGAGGATGGACCACTGAAATGCAGTGGATTAGAAGTTCGTAGATATTCTGTTGATGAATTAAGGGAGTTATTAAAAGACACGTTTCAACTTATCAATGGATTTAAAGAAATTCATGACACTCCATTTAATACTACTCAGAGTTTTACTTTTTGCTTATTTAAAAAAATAACATAATCTCTATGAAAAAAAATCTTATTAAAATCATTAGACTTGGACTAAGAATTCATTCAATTTTTCATTTTGTAGAATTTATTAGTGCAATCTATGAAACAGCATATATCACTGCATCAATAGCATTTATTGCAATGGTAATTGAATTAAGTGCAAGCTTTTTAATTCCTAAGGAACATATACACATAAAACCTTTTATATCAGATGTGCATGAAGATTGTAAGAAATAATTTTAATTTATTAGGATTGGACTCCCTGCTCTACTATCCTTTATTGAAATTCCTGCTAATTTTGCAATAGTTGGAGCTATTTGATTCACATAATATTTTCCTTTTTCTATTTCCTTATTTTTAATTCCTGGCCCTAAAACTGCCAACCATGTGTTTTCACATCCTTCAACTCCAGATCCATGGCTAGTCCACATAGAATTAGAAAAATCTCCATCACCTCTTCCATGATCAGTGGTAATAAACATATATGTATTGTCCTTATAAAAAGAATCCTGTTGTAGATAAATCCATAGCTCCTCAATCATCTTGTCTGTATTGTGTAGTGAGCTTATATAATTGTCATAACTTCCATCATGAGAAAAACTATCTGTTTCATCGTATGAAATATATACAAATTTGGGGTGGGTATTCTTTATGTGCTCCATTGATAAAATATGAGTAAACAAATCGTATCTAACATTATATCTAAATAAAGGCATCATTTTCTGGTAGACATCTATAAAGGATTCTAGTTTAGATAATTTATTCTTTTCCAAATTACTATACCCAGCGCTAACTGGAACTCCACTTCTTTTGTCATTAATTATATAAGGGAAAACATCCCAACTACAAAATGCAGCTACCTGGCCAGAATAATTTTGATTATTGTTGAGTAGTTCTAAAATTGTCTGATTCTTATTATAAATTTTATTATTACTTGTTATTGAAGAATCTGCAAATCCGGTTAATATCTCATTATATCCAGGGTACGAAAATAATTGATCATTTGTCAATTTTATACTTGATTCTTCATCATTATTCCCAATTAATAATCCATAATTATCAATGTAATTACCAAAGAATGGTAAGAGCTTCTGCTGACGAATTTTTTGGTTTTCATCAAAGAACATTTGATTTAATAATTCAGAATTTTTAGTAAACTTTTTGTTTTCTATGAGCTCTAAATCAATTCCATTAAACACTTCCTGCCACCTTACCCCGTCAAGAGTAATTAAAATAATGTTAGGGGCATTAGTTTCATCATTTGTTAATTCACTACATGAATTAAATAGCAGAAGTGGAATAAGTATTAAAATTAGTTTTTTCATAATAACAAAAGTAAAAAAAAAGTCGGGATGACAGGATTTGAACCTGCGACCCCACGACCCCCAGCCGTGTGCGCTAACCGGACTACGCCACATCCCGAATATTAAAATTATTGTAACGTAACTTTTCTCTCAACTGGATTAAAGGGAGCATCAATTAATTCACCATTAGAATTTATTAGTTCTAATTTTACTATAACCTCTCCAATCTGCAAGCCTTCAATATAATAGGGAGCCCACTCATCAATAACAAATTCTTTTCCATCTACAGTGGCGCGAACTTTATTTCCTTCAGGAGATATTTCTGTGTTAACTAAATAGAAATCAAGTAATAATTTCTTTGTGTCATTCCCTTTATATATTCCTTTAGGTCTACTATAAAACAAAAATTCTGAATTTAAATCATAGTGTTCAAAATTCTCTTCATCAGAATTTATTTGTATTAATGAAAATGCATTTGGATTCTTAACTGACTCATGAAAAGATCTAGATAAGAAAAATAAGATTAGGTTTTTGCCTTCATTTATTTCTTTAGAAAATTCAGATTCATAATGAGCAGAATATGGTCCATTGTTTACAATCATATGTATATGTTGTCCCTTAGCAGAATTAGCTAAACCATTATCAATGGCTCCAGCTGTTTGCTCTCCTAACTCATAATTCTCAACATTAAAACTGAAATGATTATTTGTGTTTTCTTTCTTTTGATCTGTAATTAATGAGAGTTTTGAAGTAGTAAATTCTGGAGATCCTTCAAACTTTGTAATAGTAATTTCAGATTCATTTGAACATCCTACTATTATAATTGCTATAAGATAAAATACAATTTTTTTCATGGTCTAGAATTTAAGATGTCTTACCGTATCCTCGTGATTAATAATCTGTTGTAGTGATTCAATCCCAACTACTAAATGTTTTTTGTCATAGAGCTGAGAATTTTTATCATCATTAATTTTAGTTTTGACCCCCTCAGGAATCATTGGCTGGTCTGTTACTAAGAGTAAAGCTCCAATGGGAATTCGATTATGAAACCCAACCGTAAACAATGTAGCTGTTTCCATATCAATAGAATATGCGCGAATTTTTTTTAAGTAATTTTTAAACTTACTATCAAATTCCCAAACCCTTCTATTGGTGGTAAAAACAGTACCTGTCCAATAATCTATTTTTTGATATTTTAATGCGGAAGAAATTGCTCTCTGTAAAGAGAAGGAAGGCATTGCTGGAACTTCAATTGGAAAATAATCATTTGAGGTTCCCTCTCCTCTAATTGCTCCAATTGGTAAAATAAAA
The DNA here is from genome assembly GCA_004213965.1 of Flavobacteriales bacterium. Taxonomy (GTDB): domain Bacteria; phylum Bacteroidota; class Bacteroidia; order Flavobacteriales; family Flavobacteriaceae. The sequence continues at coordinate 12,716 of SGZI01000017.1, read as the reverse complement.
TCTCCAATTTTTATTCTCTTTTTTAATCCCCCGCATTTTCCTAAAAAAAGAACAGCCTTGGGCTTAATTGCAGATAACAAGTCCATTATAGTAGCTGCATTTGGGCTACCCATTCCAAAATTTATTATTGTAATATTATCGTGTGTTGCTGATGGCATATTCTTTTCAAGGCCATCAACCTGTACATTATTGATTTTTGCAAATTCATCAACATATTTTTGAAAATTTGTTAATAGAATAAATTTGCCAAAGGATTTTATTTTTATTCCTGAATATCTAGTAATCCAATCCTTTACAATGTCTTTTTTAGTTTTCATATATACAAATTTACTGCATTTTTCATTAAATTGAATAAAAGACTTAACTATTATATGGAAGTAAATCAAACATCCTTCCCTAAAAAATTATATTCATGTTGGCATCCAGTTGGATACAGTGATGAAATATTAAAGGATTCTCCTTTTGGCACTTTTTTATTAGATGAAGCAATTGTTCTTTGGAGAACATCTGATGGGAAAGCTCATGCTATGAAAGATCTTTGCATTCATAGGGGCACTGCATTGTCATTAGGATGGATAAAAGATAATTGTATCATATGCCCTTATCATGCATGGCGATATGACAAGCATGGTAAATGCATATTAATTCCTCAGGCACCAAACAGCAAAATACCTAGTAAAGCTAAAACTCCTATTTACAATTGTATTGAAAAATATGGAATTGTGTGGGTTGCAATTAATAAACCAACGTATAATCTTCCAAGAATTGATGAATTTAATAATAAGCAATGGCAATTCATCAATACTGGTCCATTTAAGTGGGATAGTGATAGTTCTAGACAAGTAGAAAATTTTACTGATTTTGGTCATTTCCCATGGGTACATCCAGGATTGCTTGGTGATCCAAAACGCCCACTAGTGCCTGAATGTAAAGTTATAGTCAAAGGCTCTGTACTTCATTATTCTATTGTAAGGCCAGAAGCTAGTAACACAGATGATTTTCCAATCTTTGCGAATGATAAAATTGTAAAACCTGAAAGAAGAAGTGTTTATGAATTACACCTTCCATATACAATATTACTAAGACTAGGTTGGGGAGATAAAGAAGGGATGATTTATTTTTTTGCATCCCAGCCTATTTCAAAAAATAAATGTAGAGGTTACTGTATTGTTGGTAGAAATTATAATCATGATGAGCCAGAAACTGTAATTCAAGAATTTGAAAAAGTGATTTTTGATCAAGACAAAAGAATCGTAGAGTCTCAAAGACCTCAACAAGTTCCCTTTGACCTTGCGGAAGAACTCCATTTAAAATTTGATTCAGTTGCAATGAACTATAGAAGAACTATGAAAAAAGAAAAATTATATTATTAATTATCTACTAGTCCAATAATCCCACTCACCAGATGCTACATACCTCTCTAATACGTTTTGTAGGTTTAACTTAACTCTTTTTTTAAATGGATCTCCAGTAGATTTCATATCAATAAACTGCATTATAACAGTGGAAGTGATTTTTATAACTTCAGATTTAACAAAATTCATTCCCCTCCCCATTATATTCTTGCTGTGAAACTGTTGAATCTTCTTTTTTATAGCATTCTCCTTTCCTAAATAAAAAGATTTTGTAGCTCCAGAAATCTTAACAATACAGTTATATGTAGACCATCTTTTATCAAATCCAACAGAAATAACTGGGGTAAGATGCTTGTTATTCTTTTTTAAAAGTAATGCAAGTTCAAATTGATAATTTTCAATTATTTTAATCCTGTGATTTAGATCCTTTAATTTCGAAGTAAGTTTTGACTTAGCCCCCAACAAACTTTCATATTCAGGCATTAATGCCTCTACTTCTTTTAATTTGCTTAACTCCTCTTTAGACAAAAAATTTCCTTTAATCGACTTTAAAGATAAATTTCGCTTCATATAATAAAATATATGAGCAAATTTAGTAAATAATTTATCTCTATACTAATTAAAAAAATAATTATTATTAGTATAGAGATAATAAACATTATTTAGTCAATAGAAATATCACCTTTTGTTTGTGACCAAGAAATAATTTTTCCATCTTCAACCTGATACCATTCGTTATAAGTTCCATCAGATCCGTCAAAACCTGCATTAACCCATTCACCTCTATTATTAGCATAATCAGTCCCTTCAGGCTTTGAAGGTTTAATAGAAAAAGCATATCTAAACTTCCATTCTCCAGAATTTCCTTCAGCTAACCCTTCCTGATATTGTTTGTCAATAATTGCAACGAATTCATCGCCATTTGCAGCTTTCTGTCCATTCTCAAATTGCAGAACAGCTTCATCTGCAATAAATGATTTTAATGCATCATAATCTCTTGCAGCCCATGCCTTATCCATAGCAACTACAACATCAACTGATGCCTGACTTCCCATCATAACTGTCTGACCTTCATTAGGCGCAAAACCATTAGTTTCAGCTTCACATTGACAATCAGCTTGACCGCATGAACTTACGATCAAGAATAAACTAAAAACATATATAAAATTTTTCATAATAAATAATTTAAAATTAGTTTCTGAATATAGTTAATTAAATACAAATAAAGTTAGCTAATTCTCTTTTTGATAATTATTATGGGAGGGATGAGATATTTTCCTTAAACTCTGTCTTCATTAGCACCCATGAATTAGGGTCAAGTATAATGTTTTCTGGCTCTTTCTTCACTTTTATTTTAAAAACATTTGATTTTTCATTTAATTGAACTCGTTCAATTTGCTGATTCTTTTCTCCTTTAAAATTGATTCCAAACTCTATAGGCATTTCAAATAAGCTGTCGTCTCCTTGCTCTTGAGTAAGGAAAATTAAAACCTCCCCCTCTTTATGATTATATTTCCAATTTCCAGAAAGCTCTAAGGCTCCTGGCTTATATAGCCATTGTTGAAAAAAGGCTGTTAAATTTTGACTTGATACTTCTTCCATTATCCTTTTAAAATCATTAGTTGTGGCATTTGAGTCCTTGTATTTTTGATAATATATTTGGATTCCCTTCCAAAAATTTTCAGTACCAACAACCCCCCTTAGCATGTGTAAAATCCAACTTCCTTTCTGATACGTTTGCAAGCTAGTGACATTCTTCATGTTCTTTAAGTTATCATGAATAATGCGGTATTTAGGGTTTTTTTCATGAAAAGAATTTACCATTTCCTGGCTTGATTTAAGTCCTTTCAAAAAAGCATCACGGCCATATTCATGTTCAATAAAAAGCAAAGTGAAATATGTAGCAAATCCTTCGCTTAACCAAACATCATCCCAATCATATTCGGTCACAGCATTGCCAAACCATTGATGTGCAATTTCATGAATAACTACATTTCTCCATCTAATACTTCTATCCCCAGTAACTGAGTTGTCTCCATATAAAATTGCAGATGCAGCCTCCATTCCTCCTCCTACACTGTTAGACTGTATGTTAGCTAATTTCTCATACGAAAAAGGCCCAATATAATTGCTGTAAAATTCTAAAACCTTCTTTGTAGGTTCAGCAAAATCATAAAAACCAGCATCTCTGTCTTGACGATATACCCAAGTTTGAATTGATTTGCCGTCAAATGTATCTACATATTGAACAGCAAAATCTGCGGCACCAAGTACAAATAACCATGAAGCAATTGGGACAGATTGTTTCCAATGAGTCAGTCGTTTTCCATTAGAAAGATTAGTTTCTTCAATTTTTAATCCATTAGAAACCACTTGATAATGATTTGGGGCAGTTACTATAAATTCACACATGGCCTTATCATAAGGATGGTCAATAGTAGCGAGCCAATTCCTTGCTTTGTTAGGCCAGTTATCGCTAAAAAAAGTACGATCTCCATGTTTATTCTTCCCAATTTTTAGACCACTATAAGGAACTCCCTTATACACTATATTAAATTTGCTGAGTTGATTAATTGAAGAAGGTGAGGGGAGTCTTATATTTAAAACATCATTCTCATGGCTATAACTCAATGCTTCGCCATTTGATGAAACATGACTTACAACCATGCCCTTATTGTCTAGTTCTTTTGAAGCATTTGCTAAGTCTAATCTTAAATTTTTAACATCAGCACCAAGAAAACGGACATCAATAGTTAAATCACAAACAATTTCGTCAGTTTTATCAGATAATTCAATTTTAAATGCATAGTTGATAGCGTCAATTTTTGGGTTTTTAGGATAATTATCTGTAAAGGCAATTACTTTGGCATAGTTACTTATAGCTATTAATAAACAAATCGGTACTAGTATTCTATTTTTTAATGTTCTCATAATATTTAGATTGTGAAAAATATAATTATAAATTAGTCTTTAAGGGGTAATAATTTTACTGGACGAAATTCTGTTAGACCTATTTCTTTAATGGTTCTTTCTATATCTTCTATTTTTGATGGTACAAAATCGCTAAGATTTTCAACACCTGTTTTCGTTACTACAGCAATATCTTCTATACGAATATACTGTCTCTCCTCTGGAATCCATATCATTGGGTCAATTGTAAAAACCATTCCTTCTTGTAATGTAACGCCATGAACTCTCCCCACATCATGTACTGCCATACCTACTGGGTGTTGAAAATGTCCTCGAAATATAAGTCCATTTTGTACAGCTTTTAAATGTGATGGCTTCACAAAAGATTTACCAATTAAGTATTCTTTCATATCTACAGCAGCCTTATTAAGTACTTCATCTGAAGTAGCTCCAGGCTTAATGTAACGGAATAAAGCGTCTCTATAGGCTACAATAAATTTGTACAGTGCTGCCTGTTTTTTATTAAATTTTCCGTTTACAGGCCAGATTCTCGTCACATCGCTTGTATAATAATGGTAATCTGGCGCATAGTCCATAAGCACTAAATCTCCGTCCTTCAATACATCTTTTTTGCGGAAATAGTGCCCCATATAAGCGTTTGCACCTCCTCCAATAATGGAAGGATAGCCGTCTCCTTGTGCGCCATGCAAATAGAAAATATATTTTGCAGCTGCATCTAGTTGGTATTCATAAACTCCAGGGCTAGTAGACCTCATGGCTTCCATAATTGCCAACCCAGCTATTTCAGTTGCATTACGAATTATTTCAATTTCTTTTGGACTTTTTATCAATCGCATAGAATCTAAAATTGGTGAGAGATCTCGAATTTTAAATTGTGGAAATCTTTCCATTATCAATTTTTTAAATCTAGCCTCTCTTGTGGACTGCGAATCCCATGGATCAGAAGCTGCTCTAGCTTGTCCATGCAAAATTTCGTCCCGACTATCGTTTCCTATTTCTGCAGGGCTAAGAGGAGTATATAAGTATGGGGGTCCTCTATTTATAAGCCCCGTACCTACTAAATCATTTGATAAAGACCCATATTCCCGAACACGTTCAACTCCAGTAAGTTTCTTAATCAAATCAGCATCCTCAGCAGATAGTATTTTACCTTGACTACTTTCTCTTGCTTTATCTCTACTCGGTAAATAAATAGTACTTGTTTTAGTTTTTCCATTTAGCAATAGATAGGCATGTTCTGATTCTAGTCCGCACAAATAGTAAAAGGTATTATTCTGTCGAAATACCTTAAACCCTTTTATACTTGCAGCTCCCTGAATCAAGGCAATAGAATTATTCCCTATAGCATCAAATATTTGGGATCTTCTTTCTTGAAAATCAGCAATTGAAAAATCCGTTTGATAATAGTGTTTTTCTTGTGCAAGGCTTGTTAGCTGTATTACAATTAATAAAAATACAGTTGAAAATGATGTCTTTTTAAGTATCATAATATCTAATTTGGTTAATTAATTTTAATCCTTTCTTGGTAAATTCAACATTTATAACAATTTAAGGATAAATTTTAATTTATAGACCCCAGCCTTAAGTCCTATTCAATTTCTACTCTTTAAGGCTGACTTAAACATTACTAAAGAAGTATAAATTATAACCACAATTACCACCCATTTAAGTATATTGAGCGGCAATGATTTTATCAAAAATGCTGCAATTATAACAGCAATAATTCCTGGGATCGCCATAGATACAGAAGCTTTTCTATTATATGCTCCTTCTTTAATGAATTTTGCCGATGCTGGTGGCATCAAAAAAGCACAAGAGCCCATCATGATTGGAAATGCGACCAAAGGGGACATTCCTAAAGCATAGACTAAAGCCATACAAGGAGCATACAGGCCAATTCCTACAGTCATAAAAGCACCAAGAACAAAGTTAGCTCCAATCGCTAAGACTAATTTCCATCCACTTAGGCCAATAGCTTCTCCTCCTCCTTGTATCCAATGCATTTGTCCAGAAAGCATAAAAAAAGCCGTGACTAATAATGCAAATCCCATAGTCAACTGAATTTTCTTTACAGACAGTTTTGATACTATTCCGGCTCCAAGAATAGCTCCTGCTGCTGCTGATAACAACATAGATATTAGGGTAATTGACTCTACTTCAATAATTTGAATAAAAATTAATGCTTGAATTAAAACTGGAATTGTGTTCGATACATTTAATGTCCCAGGCAAAACCCTGTCCTCTGTTTGTTTTGTAAATTTTAACAATGCTGTTTGTGGGGCAAAAGCCCCAATCCCAAGAACATCAAAAAAATTAACAACGAATCCTATTAAGGCTGTTTTCACAACATTAACATTTTCTAAAACTTTTTGATGTTTAATAACATCTTTACTTAGAACGTATATGAAAAATATTGATAAAATAATAAGCGCAATCCAAATAACTGTTGTCATAATTTATGGGATTCTAATAAAATTAATTCATAAAAATTAGGGTTGATTTAGGTAGTAACTATGATGTTTTTAATGCTAATTTTGCTTTTATATCACAAGCAGTTTTTGTCATTGCAAGACCGCCTTTCCCTGTACATTTAACGCAAGTAGGCATTTGGCTACTAACTGAGGAAACCGTTTTGAGAACTTCATTTAGAGGAATAAGAGCATTATACCCAGCACAAGACATTGTTGCTGATGAAAGCGCATTTACAGCTGCGCTTACATTTTTCCCCAAACATGGCGCTTCAACACGATCTGCTATTGGGTCGCAAACCAATCCAATCATATTTTGAATTGCCATAGAGGCTGCATCAACTGCTTCTCTAGCTGTTCCTCCAAATAATTGAACTATTCCAGCAGCTGCCATGCCTGCCGATGCTCCACATTCAACTTGACATCCATGTTCTTCAGCAGAGAACCCTGGCCCCATTGCAAAATATGCTCCAATAATTCCTGTGGCAAAATACGCCCTAATCAATTCGTCATGAGTTGCATTTATGTCATCTGCTACCGCTCTCAATACTCCGCCAATAACACCACAAGAACCTGCTGTAGGATTTGCAACAACAACTTCCATTGCGCTCTTTGATTCCATAATTGCCGAGACATTTGCTATAATTTGATTTATAATAGAATCTTGTAAAATTTTATTCTTTTTTCTTGCCTTATTTATTAAATGTGATTGTTGCGGCAAAATCCGATCTTCATAGGTTGTTCCTTCTAAGCCTGTTTTAATACTATTCTCTATAATCCTAACAAGATTCTTCATTCTGTCTATAACAGCAGAATCTTCTAATCCGCTCTGGCATTGTTCATAAATTAATCCCAATGCTCCCAAATCGAGATCTTCTTTTTCTGAAAATTCTAAAAGCGATTCAACTGAAGTAAATGGCAGCTCTGATTCGTTACCTGCAACAATTGGTAAAACTGGTTTTGTAATAATAAATTTTTCAAAGCTCAATGCGAGTTTTAATTTTTCAATTATTTCATTCGAAATTTCATTTGAAAATTTCATGTTTATTAGCCGTTTACCACTATTAAATGATTCAACAATAAATTTGCTTTGTGGTAACATTTCCTTAAGCTCTTCTAAAGTTATTTCCTTTGAACTATCGAAAAGCAGTAGCTCATAAAAATCTCCACAAAGCTGAACTTCATAGCTGTCAATATTTTGAATTTCAAAGGATCCTCCTCCTGTTGATATAGCCACCACTTGAATATTTTTCCCATTAACACCTTCAAGCGATAAGCGAAACGTGTTTACATGATTTGTTTTAAATGAATTTATTTCATATTGTATTGAAATTCCCAATTCGTTGGCAACGAGCTCAGTGTTTTTCATTCGATCATCAATTATTTCTAACCCTAATAGTCCTCCTTCTATTCCAAGCGATGTCCCTTGTTCTCTGTAGTTGGGTGCCCACGCACCATTCTTGTCAAAATCAATAATTGCTTTTTTAAGAGGCTCGTTTAAAATATCCGTGCAAACTTTAGCAGCACGCCATGATGCTGCTGTGTGTGAGCTTGATGGGCCTCGCATTATTGGTCCAATAACATCATTAAAAATTCCCGGTCTTTTTTCCATCATCTATATTTTTAAATTAAGGATATTGCTATTATTATTCAATTACTGAAAGTTTCTTTTTTAAAATTCCTTCAGAACTTTCAAGCAGCAAATTGTACTCTCCTTTGTCTAAATATTTTTTATAATGAATATAATAAGGTAAGTTACTAATTTCTTGGCTTATAATAAGATCCCATCTATATTGATTAAGCCCCATTCTACCTTTTATTTCCTTTGTCCAAATAAGTGAATTCGCTGTATCTGTTATTCTTAAAATAATATTTTCTGTCTTATTTAACCAAAAGGTAATTGGAAGTTTTTGTACTGATTTTTCATCTACATCTTTGTGTGTATCTCTTAAATCTGGATATTTTGCAGAAGCAACTTCATAAAGATAATTTAATGTGTCATTTGCTGTAATCTGATAATAAAATGGCTTAAGATTTGTTTTATAAATACCGCGCCCATGAGTTGCAATAATCATGTCTTTTGATTTTGTTTCAATAGCTATATCTGCAATACTAGTATCAGGCAATGCTGCTCCAAAATAAGCCCAATCTTCCCCTCTGTTTTTCGAAACATACACCCCTCGATAAGTGCCTGCATATAATATATTTTCAAAATCTGGGTCTTCAACAATTGTATTTATAGGGTGGTTCGGCAAATTATTGGTTATCGATTTCCAATGCGCTCCATAATCTTCCGACACATATAAATATGCTCCAAAATCATCATAATTTAATCCTGTCATTTGAATATATAGTCTTTCTTTTTTGTGTTGAGAAGGGGAAATACTTCTAATATATTGGTCTGAAAGACCTTGAGAAATATTTTTCCAACTTTTACCTCCATTTTTCGTATACCACATGGTTCCTCTATCCGTCCCCATATACATAGTTCCTTCTTCAAAATAAGACTCTGCTAGTGCCCCAGCGGCTGTTTCTGTTTTTGAATGATTTCGTTCTTTAATAAGATCTGGGCTTATAACTGTCCAGTTATCTCCTCTATCTTTACTTCTCATAACATAATTTCCAGCCATATAAACCGTATTAGAATCAAAATGAGATAACATATAAGGCGTGATAAAATTATATTGGAGCTTGATGTTGTCTTCTTTTTGAAATTTTGGTCTTATATCTACAGATTTACCTGTATTAATATTTCTACGACGTGCACCTCCGTTTTGCATACTAAAATAAATAGTGTTTTCATCATTTGGGTCCACAAGTGTAATACAACCATCTCCACCGCTCCAAGCATCAATCCATAAATATTCCCAAGAATCATCAAACTTTGAATTATATTCTTGAGCAAAACCATAAACCGTAGCATCATCTTGAGTTCCACCATAAATATGGTAGGGCTCTTGGTTATCTATCTCAATATCGTAAAACTCACCAGCAGAAATGTTATTTAGATGTAGCCATGATTTGCCGCCATCATAGCTATGATAAACTCCGCCATCATTTCCAAGAAGTAGTTCTTTTGGATTAGACGGGTTTATCCACATCTCACAATGATCTAGGTGAAGTGTTTGTGCGGGACTAGGTGTTAAGTGAGTGATTTGACCTTCAATATTCTTAAATGTTTTACCGCCATCTATACTATTAATTAATCGCACTCCCAAACCATAAATTTCTTCATCGTTTTGAGGATTAACATAGATGTCCATAAAATACCATCCGATTACAGACAATGATTTAATATTTTCTTTATGTGTTTTTTTCCAAGTTTTTCCTCCATTTATTGTTTTGTACACTTCTCCAGTTCCTTGTCCGTTCCTTTGATTCCGCTGATCTATAAATACATATGCCTTATCTTTATCTTGATACGAAGCTGCAATTCCTATACGCCCTGTATTTTTGTTAATAGTTACTCCATTTATTATTTTATTCCAGGTACGGCCTGAATCTTCACTTTTATAAATTGCGCTTTTTTTCCCATTTACATTTGGGTAATTTTCCCAAGTTGTGGCATACACAATTTCAGGATTTGCCGGAGAAAAAACAATGTCATTCGCACCAGTATTTTCATCAATGAATAAAACATGATTCCATGATTTACCTCCATCGTCTGTTCTGAAAACTCCTCGATTCTCGTTAGAAGACCAAAAATGTCCTTGTGCTGCTACCAAAACGATATCTGGATTATTAGGATGAACCACAATTTCACCGATATGCCATGTATCGTTAAGACCTATGTGTGCCCAGGTATCTCCGCCATTATTGGAACGGTACACCCCTGTTCCTGGCATAGTAAAATTTCTGGCTTTTTTAAGATTTTCTCCTGTTGCTACATAAATAATCTCAGTATTTGATGGTGCTAAGGCTATGTCGCCAATCCCTAACGAAGGCATGTTTTCGAATATGGGGCTCCAATTTAATCCATTATTAATAGTTTTCCATAAACCTCCTGAGCCAAAAGCTGCATAGATTGTTCCAGGATTATTGGGATCCGACTGAATTGCTTCTACTCGAGCTCCATTTAGAGTTGGTCCTAGATGTATCCATTCAAGACCAAAGGGTGATATTGATTTCAGATCTGTATGCTCTTGATAAGAATACATTAAAGGAGATGTTGGTTGATTTTGTGATATTAATAAATTATTAAGTACACTAGAAAAAATTAACAAGGGGAATAAAAAGACCAATAGAATTCTTCTCATACCTACAATTTACAATAATTTTAAAAGAAGAAGATATGCCTATGGTTTAGTTTTTTAAAGAGTCTTTTTCTTTTGGTGTAATCAACTGTAAAGCAATATTCCATAAATCTAAATCGCTACTGTAATATTGAAGTGAATTGCCGCAGCGAACAATTACAGTTTCTTTTTCGGGAATAATGTAGATGTTCTGTCCAAGATTTCCATTTGCATAGAAGTGATAAGTACCGTCTTTATTTACGTGACCCCACCATTGATAATTGTAATAAATTCTTTTGTCGCTTCTTCCAAACCATTTTGGATAAATATCACGAGGAATGGATTTATTTTCTCGGGTAGATTTTAGGGTCCAATCCTTTGATACAATCTGATTACCATTCCAATTTCCTTCATTGAGCATGAGCTGACCAAAACGTGCATAATCAATAGCCCGAGCAATCAAACGGCTTGGCATATATTCAAAATTAGACTCTTTACTATCTATAGAGAAAAGCGCATTATACTCCATAATTTTTGACCATAATTTTTGTTCCAGATAATTGGAAACACTTAAATTGGAGGCTCTTTCAAGAATCAATCCTAAATAGCTTGTATTATAGTTAGAATATTGAAAATCTTTTCCTGGTTCGGATGAGATGTCAATATTCTCAAGTAACAACTTCCGAATATTTGGGTGGTAATAACCAACAGCTTCATCATGCCAAGGTGAATGAATGTTAGTGAAGGGCATATGACTTGTGTTATACTCAAGCCCAGAACGCATTTCAAGTAAATGTTCGATGGTTATTTTTTCGAAGTTTGAATCTCGCTCTAAAAGTTCAGGAATATAATTTGTTATTGGTTCATTTACACTTTTTATAAAGCCATCATCAATAGCGGTTCCAATTAAAAACGATATAAAAGACTTTGCCATAGATTGAGAATGGAAATAGGAATCTCTACTGAAACCATTAAAATATTTTTCATAAATGATTGTATCTTTTTTTATAACTATAAGAGCAGTTGTTTGAGATTCTATTGCCCAATCTTTAAAGCTATTAAATCCAGTTTTAGTTACGAGTTCTTCAAATAAGGATTCTATATATTTCTCTTTTGGTTTTGAAATAAACGTATTAGTATGCTCAGCTCCTTGAATCCTATGATTTTCAAAATTCTTATAATCATAAACATCCGCTACATTCATTGTTATAAGTCGATAAACATAGGTAGGTGTATATTGAATAGAAAGAAGTATCAAAAGAAATAAAACAGATGATAGCATTGTAAGAAATATAATTTTTAGTTTTTTTCTCATTTAATGTTTACAATAATTATAAAAGAAGCGCCGCCACTAATAAAAAACCTTCGATTTCTCGAAGGCTTTATTTTGTGTAGTGTAGCGGTTTCGCTTGCTCCCCCTCTTGGACTCGAACCAAGGACCCTCTGATTAACAGTCAGATGCTCTAACCAACTGAGCTAAGGAGGAATTTATTTTTTAATGCGGACAAATATAAATATTATTTTTTTTAAAAATTATATTTTTTAGCTAAATAATTGATCTTAAATATACTAAAATAAGAAAGGAAAAATAGCTTTTCTGTTAGTTGGATAATCAGAAAAATAATTTTTATACCATTGATGATGATTTAATGCACGAGGAATTAAATCATCATCAATGGTATAAAAATTATTTTTCTGATTATCCAACTAACAGAAAAGCTATTTTTCCT
>SGZI01000016.1 GCA_004213965.1 Flavobacteriales bacterium | reverse complement strand
CAGGGTTATGAACAGTTCCTCTTTGTCTAACAATAATATTGCCAGCAATTGCAGCTTGTCCTCCAAAAATCTTAACACCTAATCGTTTCGATTCTGATTCTCTACCGTTTTTAGAACTTCCTACTCCTTTTTTATGTGCCATTTTTTAACTTTTTAACTAAGTGCTTTAATTAAATCTGCCTTTTTCATTTTAGAAATACCTGAAATACCCTTTGATTTAGCCATATCCTTTAAAGCGGCTACAGATAATTTACTTAGGTCTTCCTGCTTGTTATCTGATTTCTTATCTTCTGTTTTCTCTACTTTTTTAGTAGACTTCTTTGAAGCTTTTGCTCCAGTTAATGATATATCACTAATTTGAATCTGGGTTAACAATTGACGATGTCCATTTTTTACTCTGTAACCCTTTCTTCTTTTCTTCTTAAAAACAATTACTTTATCAGATTTTAAATGCTTTAAAATCTTTGCTCCAACCTGAGCTCCACTAATCATAGGAGATCCAAATGAAACCTTATCCTTATTATCAATCATAAGGACATTATCAAAAGTCACTTTTTTACCCTCATCTTCTTTTAAACGATGAACATATAACTTTTGGTCTTTTTCAACCTTAAATTGTTTTCCAGCTATTTCAACAATTGCATACATTTTTTTAGATTATATCATTCGAAAACGTCTGCAAATATAAAGTTTATATCTTAACCTACAAATGTTTTTTATATTATAAAAATCTCTAAAATAAGTGCTAAATTCTACAAGATTGATAATTTTTGTAGATTTGCAGTCCGTATTATTATAAATTATATCAATTTAAACTGAAAAAAATGAAAAAAATTCTATTATTATTTTCTGTTTTTCTACTAATATTTAGCCAAATCTTCGGTCAACAAGTAGATTTTACAGAATTTGATCTTGACAATGGGTTACATGTTATTTTACACCAAGACAATTCAGCTCCAGTGGTAACAACCTCTATTATGTATGATGTAGGTGGAAAAGATGGAGATAGAGAAAGAACAGGTTTTGCTCACTTTTTTGAGCACCTTTTGTTTGAAGGTTCAGAGAATATAGGAAGAGGTGAATTTATGAAGATTATTCCTGCAAATGGGGGTAGCTTTAACGCAAATACATCTCAAGACAGAACATATTATTACGAAACATTCCCTTCAAATAAGCTTGAATTAGGGTTATGGTTAGAATCTGAAAGAATGCTTCACCCAGTAATTGATCAGGTAGGTGTTGACACACAAAATGAAGTAGTTAAAGAAGAAAAGAGGCAAAGATATGATGCCCCGTATGGTAAATTACTAAAAGTGTTAAATGAAAACTTATTCAAAGTTCATCCTTATAAAGATGAAAATATAGGTAAAATGGAACATCTAGATGCGGCTACACTAGAAGAATTTATGGCTTACCACAAAACCTATTATGGTCCAAATAATGCTGTACTAATTGTCGCTGGAGATATTGATACACAGGAGACCATAGGTCTTGTAAAAAAATATTTTGATGAAGTGCCTAGAGGCAATGAAGTTGTTAGAAATTTTCCAAAGGAAGAGCCAATAAGTGAAAATGTTAGAGCTATAGCATATGATAGAAACATTCAAATTCCTATGCTATTATCTAGTTTTAGAACACCTGGATTTGCCAGTAGAGATTCTTATGTTTTAGATATGATTTCAACATATTTAAGTAGTGGAAAAAGCTCTGTATTGTATAAGAAACTTGTAGATGATCAAAAACAAGCATTACAAACTCAAGTAATTAATTTAGGACAAGTAGATTACAACATATTTGCAATCCTAGCATTACCTCTTGGGGATGTTTCTCTTGACACTTTATTAACTGAGATAGAAGAAGAAATTGAAAAAGTTCAAAATGAGTTAATTTCAGAAAGAGATCATCAGAAGTTGCTTAATAAATTTGAATCACAATTTGTAAACTCAAACTCTAGTATTGCAGGAATAGCAAATTCTCTTGCTAGATATTATCTTCTTTATGGTGATGTTAATTTAATCAATAAAGAAATTGACATATACAGATCCATTTCAAGAGAAGAAATTAGAAGTGTTGCTCAAAAGTATTTAAGTCCTAATCAAAGGGTAGATATTGAATATTTACCAGGAGAATAATTATAAAAAGTATTAAAAAATGAAAAGAAGAATAATTCTATTGATATCTGCATTAATCATTTCAATAAATGTTAATGCACAGCTTGACCGATCTATACAACCTAAAGGTGGGCCAACTCCAAAAATTAAATTAGAAAAACCTCAAGAATTTAAGCTAAAAAATGGTGTAAAAGTTTTAGTTGTAGAAAACCATAAATTACCAAGAGTAGCTTATAGTTTAAGTATAGATAACCGCCCTATTATTGAAGGGGATAAAGCTGGAGTAACAAGTCTACTTGGATCTATTCTAGGGAATGGTACCACGACTATCTCTAAAGATGAGTTTAATGAAGAAATTGATTTTCTAGGTGCCAGTTTAAATATTGGATTTAGTGGAGGTTTTGCCAGCACATTAACTAGAAATAATGAACGTGTTATTGAGTTAATGGCAGATGCAGTTATTAATCCATTACTTTCAGAAGAAGAATTTAATAAAGAAAAGGATAAACTAATTGAAGCATTAAAAGCTGATAAAAAAAGTTTAGATGCTATTGCTAGTAGAGTTGGATCTGCACTATCTTATGGGAAAAACCATGCTTATGGTGAATTTATAACTGAAGAAACATTAAACAATATAACTTTTGAAGATGTTTTAGAATATCACGAAAAATATTTCAAACCAAACAATTCTTATTTAGTTGTCATTGGAGATGTAAATTATAAAGAAATTAAATCATTGATTTCTGAAAAATTTGGCGCATGGAAGAAAGGGAAATCTCATACTGATCCTCTTCCAGAACTTACTGCAAATGTTAATCTAACAGAAATTAATTTTATTGATCTACCAACTGCCACTCAATCTTCAATTTCAGTTACAAATAATGTTGATTTAAAAATGAATGATGAAGATTATCATGCAGCTCTAATTACTAATAATATCTTAGGTGGAGGTGGTGAAGGCTACCTTTTTAAAAATCTTAGAGAAGATAAAGGGTATACATATGGAGCCTACTCAAGTCTTGGATCTAGCAGATATGGTGTTTCCAGATTTACAGCTGGAGCTAAAGTAAGGAATGTAGTTACTGATAGTGCAGTGGTGGAAATCATTAAAGAAATTAATAGAATTAAAACAGAAAATGTAGATGCAGAATTACTAAAAAATGCAAAAGCAAAATATGTTGGAAATTTTATAAGAAGAATAGAAAATCCTCAGGTTGGTGCAAAATATGCTGTAGATATTAAGCTGAATGATCTCCCTAAGGATTTTTATGAAACATATTTAGAAAAAATAAATGCAGTTAGTGCAGAAGATGTAAAAAGAGTAGCAAATAAATATTTTAATTATCCTAATGGCACTAGAATTATTGTTGTTGGAAAAGGAAGTGATGTCGCGGATAATCTTTCAGAAAATGTTGGATGGCCAGTCACCTACTTTGATCATTATGCAAATTCTATTGCAAAACCTGTATTTAATAAAGCTATTCCAGAAGGTTTAACTGCTAGTCAAGTAATGAATAATTATATTGATGCAGTTGGCGGTAGAGATTTACTTGAATCAGTTAATACTTTAGTTTTTAAAGCTGAAGTAACAATTCCTGGAGCTCCTTTTAGACCTCAGATGACTATAAAACAAATGGCTCCAAATAAGTCCTCAACTAAAATGGAAGTAAATATGAATGGTCAGAAAATGACATTAATGAAATCAAGTTTTGATGGGGAAACAGGATATATAGAACAGCAAGGGCAAAGAAAAGCAATGGATGAAAAAGAAATTGATAAAGCTAAAGCTGTTAAAGGAATTTTTGAAGAATTATATTATTCTGAAGATGAAATAGAATTAATGAGCATTAATTCTATTGACTTTAAAGATGCATATAAAGTAAAAATTACTGAGGGTGAAAAAGTTTCATATAGATACTATGGTGTAGATTCTGGGTTATTATTAAGTGTTGAAGAACAAGATGATAATAATAATATAGTCTCTACAAATTATGGTGACTATAGAGATATTGATGGAATTAAATTTCCATTCAGTACTGAAATTCCATCACAAAAACTTGAATTAAATGTTACTGAAATTCTTATTAATGAAGAATTAAAAGATTCAGATTTTTAATCTAAAGATTGCCTAGGTTTCCTACTAGATAGTAATACACCCAGTACAATCAACATAGTTGCCATTAACTGGTTAAAGCTAAATAGCTCTCCATCTAATATTCCCCAAAATAAGGAAACAATTAATAGGGAATATGTAACAGAGGATGCAAAAACTGCAGTAGACATTTGCACTAATTTATTGAATAGAACTTTAGCCAGTGCTGTTCCAAAAATAGATAGTATTAATACGTAGCCAATAGATCTCATTGTATTGGGATCATGAATTTGATCAGAATTAAATCCAGACAATAAAAAAATTATAATAGCAGGTATAAAGATTACAGAAAAATGGCCTGCAGCAATGGTTACTGCAGGGACATCATTCAAATATTTTTTTATAATATTTACATTAAAACCATATAAAAATGAGCAGAGTATAACCAATCCTGCATATAAATAATTTTGATCTGGATTTAGTTGTATTCCTTTATCTATTAATAAGTAAGTTCCAATAAAGCCTACAACAACCCCAATAATTTGTTTTTTTGATGAGGCTATTTTAAATACAATTGCTCCAATAATAACTGTGTTTAATGGAACTAGTGAATTTAATACTGATGCTATTGAGCTATCTATTTCAGTCTCCGCAAAAGCAAAAAGAAAGGCTGGGAAAAAACTACCAAGAAAGGCTGAAATAATTATCCATTTCCATTCCTTATTAGATATTATTTTTAGAGTATTCCAGGCAAATGAAAAAAGAATGATAGATGAAAATATTATTCTTAATGATCCTAACTGAACTGGGGTTAAACCAATTAATGCCTTTTTTATAAGAATAAAAGAACTCCCCCATATTAGTGATAAGCTAACAAGATAAATCCACTTTTTCATTTAACATTATTATTCCAATTAAACGATTCAATCAATTTAATTATATCATTTTCTATATAGGTAATAGCTGGTAAAATAGAATCATAATTAGGCTTAATATTAAAATATACAAATCCTGATATGATATGGTTGATATTATCAGTCAAAAAGAACTGATATGGCGACGCAACATTTCCAGACAGATCAAATATTCTTCCGTAAATATTCTTTTCTTCTAAAGAATAATCTCTAACTCTTATACTATTTGCCATTAATGAATGTGTTTCAATTGTTTTTTTTAGATCAATTATATAAGCGTCTAACTGATCCTTAGAATTAACACTTTTATATTGAAAATTTATTTGGGCATCAAGTTCATTATATTTAATAATAAAATCAATCGTTTCAGAATTTATATCTATATCTGATATATTAGATAATTTATTATTGGTATCAAAGAAAAATGGGAGTCCTGGTTCACCTACTCCAAATGAAGTATATTCAGGACTAGGATAGTCTAATCTTAAATATCCAGACTGTTTTGGAAGTAAATAATTTTCACATCCAAGGAAAATGATAAAAATTAGACATATATGATTTCTCATTTATTTAAGATCGTTAATTTTATTTGTTTAATTCTCTTTTTATCAATTGATTCTATTTTAAAAATAAATTTCATAAAATTTATTTTACTATTCTTTTTTGGAAAACTGTTTGATATTTCCAATATAAAACCTGCTATTGTCTCAGCATCTCCCTTATATTCATCAAAAATTTCTTTATCAATTTTTACAATACGGCATAAATCATGCAAACTAGTTTTGCCGTCAAAGATGAAATTATTATCATCTACTTTTGAATATAATAAATTGTCATCATCAAATTCATCAGATATGTCACCAACTATTTCCTCAATTACATCCTCTAAGGAGACTAGCCCAGACGTTCCGCCATATTCATCTACAACTATAGCTAAATGAACTTTCTTCTCTTGAAATTCTAGCATTAAATCATCCAGTTTTTTGTTCTCTGGAATAAATAAAGGCTCCCTAAGTAATTCCTTCCATTTAAATTCTTTTGTGTCTAAAAATGGTAATAAATCTTTAATATGCAAAACTCCTATTATCTTGTCTAAATTATCATCATAAACTGGAATTCTTGAAAAATTAGTTGCCACTATTGATCTTAGAACCTCCTCTGAATTTATGCCCATTTCTAATGCAAAAATGTCAATTCTTGGACGCATTATTTCTTTGGTTTCAATATTGCCAAAATTTACTATTCCTTTTAAAATCTTTTGTTCTTGTTGAGTAGTATCTTCTGGTCTTGTTAAATCTAATGCATGAGAAATTTGATCGATACTTATATTTGAATTTTGTATAGCAAGACTATCCTTAATATAATTTGAGAATTTTTGCATTGGGAAACTTAAAGGTGAAAAAATTATATCTAAAATTCGTAATGGATATGCAATAAGCCTAGAAAAATTGATGTTGTTACGAGATGCATATATTTTTGGTAAAATCTCACCAAAAAGTAATATCAAAAAAGTTGCGACAACTATCTCTAAAATAAATTTTAATATAGGAGAATTTATATTAACAAATAGGCTCTCTCCTATTCTAGTAAATAAAATTACTATACCTATATTAATTAAATTATTTACAATTAATATTGTTGCTAAAAGCTTGTTTGGCTGCTCTAATAAATTACTTATAATATTAAAAGATTTTAAATCTAATTTTGATTTAATATCACTTTTTGATAATGAAAATAGTGCAACTTCAGATCCTGAAATTAACGCAGAGCCAATTAATAGAATAACCAATAAAAAAATATCAAAGTTAAATTGGTGATCTATAAAAATACGATAGATAATTTCTGTAATAAGTATATTCAACTAATTAGGAATTATATATAGTCTAAAAAGGCAAATCATCACTTGAGTTAGAATCCTCAGAGCTTGTATTATCTTGCTGTTGAGCAGGAGTTGAAGAACTTGAATTCATGTCTGCATGAGAATCTTGTTTATTCGATAAAAATGTAAATTCTGTACAATTAATTTCAGTTGAATATCTGTCCAATCCTTTATCATCCTGCCATTTTCTTGTTTTTATTCTTCCCTCAATATATACTTTATCTCCCTTAGACAAATATTTCTCACATATTTCAGCAGCCTTATTTCTTAAAATAATGTTATGCCATTCAGTATTTGATACTCTTTCATTAGTTTGTTTATTTAAATAGGTTTCATTTGTTGCTAATGGGAATCGACCTACACAACCTCCATCCTCAAATCTATGAACTTTTACATCATCTCCTAGATGACCAATGAGCATAACTTTATTTAATGTTCCTGACATGTTTTTTTTTATCTAATTTAAATAAATATATCATTTATAACTAAATGTTTTTAAAAATGTTTTATAATTAAATTTTTCTAAGAAATTTTGTATAAGTTTTGAGACTGGATATTTTTTAATATCTATAAATTTAATTGAATTTTCATCAGTATTTTCAATAGATAAAATCCAAAATTTTGTATAAATAATCCTATGTGATAATTTATGAATTATAGGTTTAATATTAAATAATTTGATTTCACAGTTTTTTAAATTAACCAATTTGTTTAGGCCTTTATTGGCCATTATTTTATCCTTATCTAGTTCTTTATTAGACTCAATTAATGGAAATTGAAATAAATTTTTCCAAATACCATTCTCTATTTGATTTATATAAGTTTTGTAATTAACATCTAAAAAAACTATGTAATTAAAATGAACAATTTTAGGAGCTTTTCCTTTTATTTTAACAGGAAAATAATCTATACTATTTGTTTTTTTTGCAATACAATTATTAGCCAGCACACATTCCATGCATAAAGGGTTCTTTGGTTTGCAAATCAAAGAACCAAAATCCATTATACCTTGATTATAATCTCCACAGGATTTATTAGGAGCTAAATCTTGAGCAATCTCTGAAAAATACTTTTTACCAACAGAATTATTAATTGGTTTGTCTATCCCATAAAATCTAGAAATTACTCTATATACATTTCCGTCTACAACAGCTCTTTTTTCATTAAAGCATATTGATGAAATAGCATTAGCAGTGTATTCTCCAATACCATTAAGTTTTTTTAGTTCCACTTGTGTCTCTGGAAACTTACCATTAAGGGTTTTAACAATGGTCTTAGCTGTTTTTAATAAGTTTCTAGCTCTAGAATAATATCCTAACCCCTGCCATAATATTAAAACGTCTTGTTCATTAGCTTTTGCTAAAGAGCTTATATTAGGGTATTTTTTTACAAAATTTAAATAATACGGAAGCCCTTGATCAATTCTCGTTTGCTGCAGGATAATTTCTGAAATCCATACGGTATAAGGATCAGAGTTTTTTCTCCAAGGCAGATCTCTCTTATTTTTTTTATACCAACTTAATATAGAAGATGTGAAATTCATTTATATAATAATAGATCTAAATTAAATATTTAATCAAAAAATTAAACTAATCAGGGTTTAAATATTGAAATTAAAATACATATATTTGCGCCATTGTTGAAATATATTAGTAATTAATAAAAAAATTAATCTATGACTAAAGCTGATATTGTATCAAGCATTTCCAAAAATTTGGGAATTGAAAAAGTGGATGTTCAACTTACAGTTGAATCGTTAATGAAAGAAATAATCAATTCTCTTGAAAATGGAGAAAATGTATATCTTAGGGGTTTTGGAAGCTTTATTGTAAAAAAGAGAGCTGAAAAAACAGGTAGAAATATTAAAAATAATACTACTTTAAAAATCCCCGCTCACAATATTCCAGCATTTAAACCTTCCAAATTTTTTGTTAAGGGAGTAAAGAATAAAGTTAAGATTGATTAAAAAATATTGACATATGC
Organism: Flavobacteriales bacterium; assembly: GCA_004213965.1. Lineage (GTDB taxonomy): Bacteria > Bacteroidota > Bacteroidia > Flavobacteriales > Flavobacteriaceae. The sequence goes on along the minus strand of SGZI01000016.1, from coordinate 15,238 downwards.
CTAGTGGTAAAAAACGTAAAAGACATAAAGTAGCTACTCATAAAAGAAAAAAAAGACGTAGAGCTAACCGTCATAAGAAAAAAGATTAAGGTTAACATTTACAGTGTTAATCGAACTAATTAAATCAACCAAGTTCTTTGAAATTAAATTCATTTAATAGTTGCAATAATAGCGTTTGCAATTAATGAATTACTGAATTGAATAATTATTAATAATCAGTTAATTATAACTGTATAATATAGAAAAAATGAATAAAGAATTAATAATTCGTTCTAGTTCAAATAATATTGATTTTGCCTTATTAAAAGACAGTAAAATTATCGAATTTCAAAAAGATGATGAAAATGTTAATTTTTCTGTTGGAGACATATTCTTAGCTAAAGTAAGAAAAACAATGCCTGCACTAAATGCAGCGTTTGTTAATGTTGGATATAAAAAAGATGGATTTCTACATTATCATGATTTAGGTCCAAAACTTCCTACATTATTGAATTTTATTAAGAGTGTAAGCTCTGGAAAACTAAAGAATTACTCTTTAAAAAATTTTCCTGTTGAGCAAGATATAGAAAAAAATGGTCTAATGTCAGATGCACTTAAACCAAATCAAAGTATTCTTGTTCAAATAGTTAAAGAACCTATTTCTACAAAAGGACCAAGGATAACTTCCGAATTATCATTAGCAGGAAGATATTTAGTTTTGGTTCCTTTTTCAAATCGAATATCAATCTCACAAAAAATTGAAGACGATGAAGAAAAGGATCGATTAAAGAGACTTGTAAAAAGTATTGCACCAAAAGGTTTTGGCGTAATAATTCGAACAGTTGCTAAAGGCAAAAAAGTAGCAGAACTAGATAGAGATTTACAAAATTTAAAAAATAGATGGATAGCAATGTGCAGGAAACTGCATAAAGCAAATCCACCAAGTAAAGTGTTAACGGAGATGAATAAATCATCTAAGATACTAAGAGACGTATTTGATGAAACCTTTACTTCAATTATTGTTGATGATGAAGCTCTTTATATACAAATAAAAGATTATGTAAATAAAATAGCTCCAAAAAGAGAATCAATTATAAAATTTTATAAATCAGATGTTCCAATATTTGAAAAATATGGAATCGAAAGACAAATAAAAACTTCATTTGGTAAAACTGTATCAATGACTAAAGGGTCATACCTGGTTATTGAACATACTGAAGCTCTTCATGTAGTTGATGTAAATAGTGGCAATAGAAAGTCATCATCAAAAAATCAAGAAGAATCAGCTCTAGAAGTAAATTTAATAGCAGCTACAGAAATAGCAAGGCAGCTCAGATTAAGAGATATGGGCGGTATTATTGTTGTTGACTTTATAGATCAAGGTAAAGCAGAAAATAGAAAAAAACTGTTTAATCACTTAAAAACAGAAATGAGTGAAGACCGAGCTAAACATAAAATACTTCCACCAAGTAAATTTGGATTAATTCAAATTACTAGGCAAAGAGTAAGGCCAGAAATGAAAATTAAAACTAGAGAAGAAAACCCTAGTAATAATAGAAATGAAGTAGAAGCGCCAATTATTTTAATTGAAAAAATATCAGAAGAATTAGAGCAAGTATACAATAGTGGATATAAAAAATTTACTCTGAATACACATCCATTTATTGCTGCTTATCTAGAAAAAGGATATCCATCAATTAGATTAAAATGGTACTTTAAATATCAGAAATGGGTAAAAATTATTCCAAGAGATGCATATAAATATCTGGAATACCACTTTACTCAAGAAGATGGAAAAACAATTAAATTGTAATAAAAAAATCCTGTTAATATAGCAGGATTTTTTTTTATTATTACTCTATACTTTATATTTATAATACTTAATTAAGTATAGAGTTATATATTAAGTTCAACAGATATTGGACAATGATCACTATGGAAAATATTATTTAATATCTCCGAATTTTTAAGATGATTTTTTACGCTATTAGTGACCATTATATAATCTATTCTCCAGCCCTTATTATTTGCTCTAGAATTTGCCCTATAACTCCACCAACTGTAACTATGCGGAGCATTAGAAAAATATCTAAAAGAATCTATAAATCCTGAATCAATGAAATTCTGCATCCATTCTCTTTCAACCGGTAAAAATCCAGAGACATTTTTATTTCTTATTGGATCATGAATGTCTATCGCTCTATGGCATATATTATAATCTCCTGCAATAATTAAATTATCAAATGATGATCGTAATGAATTAATATAGTCTTGAAACATATCCATATACTCTAACTTATGCTGTAGCCTATCTAAATTAGTTCCAGATGGAAGATATAAACTCATAACTGAAAAATCCTTGAAATCTATCCTAATATTTCTCCCCTCATAATCCATTGATTCAATTCCAGTACCATACTCTACATGAATAGGCTTTATCTTAGATAAAATGGCTACTCCACTATACCCCTTCTTTTGAGCACTGAACCAATAATGATATGGGTAACCTGCTTGATCAAATAAAGTTAAATCCAATTGCTCTTTAAGCGCCTTAATTTCTTGTAGGCAAATTATATCAGGATCTTCAGATACAAGCCAATTAAGAAATCCTTTTCTAATAGCGGCTCTAATTCCATTTACATTGTATGAAATAATTTTCATAACACTAAAATATGTAATGAACTAATAAGTTTCTATTGTGAATGAAATTATTTTAATAAAATATTTTAGATTATTTTTAGTTTAATCTAGTGTATGAAGTACTTAAACTGGCTAATTCTATTATCTATAACCATTAATGGCTATTCAAATGAATTGTTTTTAAAGGATTCAATTTATAATAATATTGAAATTGATTCTTTAGAAAAACAAAATAAATACCCTGATTTCTTAACTAAAGAGTATTATAATTTAGATACGAGGAATATTGTTTCAAATAATGAGAATCTTAATAAATTATATAAAATTTCCAGCACGAATATTAATCGGCAACAACAACTATTTGATGGACTAGAAAGTTCTGGAAGCATTTCTAGGGGGTTTACAATAGGAAATAATCAAAATTCAGTGTTAAACAGTGAGCTAGACCTTCAAATATCAGGAAAATTAAGTGAAAAAGTATTTTTAAAGGCTTCCATACAAGATGCAGGAATTCCCTTACAAGACAATGGGTATTCTCAAAGATTAGATGAATTTGATCAAATATTTATTGAGTTAACTAGTGATGACTGGAAAATACGTGCAGGAGATATTGATCTAAAAAATAACAAATCATATTTTGGGAAATTTGAAAAAAGAATTCAAGGATTATACTTTAATTCAAATATAACTAATGATGTAAAGATATTTGGATCTGGAGCAATAGTAAAAGGTCAGTTTAAAACTAGTAGTTTTCAGGGACAAAATGGGAACCAAGGGCCATACAAGTTAATTGGATCAAGAGGGGAGCTTTATGTACTAGTAGTTTCAGGAAGTGAAAGCATTTTTATAAATGGCTCAAAACTAGAAAGAGGAATTGATAAAGACTATACCATTAATTATAATGCAGGAGAGATAATTTTCAATACAACATTGCCAATAACTAGCGATATGAGAATTAACGTAAACTACCAGGTTAGTGAAAGAAATTATTCAAGATTTATAGGTTTTTCAGGAGCTGAATTAAATAAGGATAAAATTAAATTAAGTATTTCATTCTATAATGAGAATGACATTAAAAATCAATCACTTCAACAAAGCTTGTCTAATGAACAAATTTCTATTTTAAGTGAGGCTGGAGATGACAACACACTAATGAATGCTCCATCGGCGTATCAAGAATCCTATAGCGAAAATAGAATTCTATATAAAAAAACAATTATTGATGACCAGGAAGTCTTTATATATTCAAATGATCCAAATGATGAATTGTTTTCAGTCAAGTTTACAAATACTGGAGTTAATCAAGGAGACTATATTCTTCTAACTAATAATGCAATTGATAACATCTATGAATATGTAGCTCCTATTAATGGAATTAAACAAGGAGAATACAATCCAATGGTTAAACTTATTGCGCCAGAAAAATTACAAATGGCTGTTATTAATGGTCATTATATACCAAATGAAAAGCATAATATAAAATTTGAAATAGCATCAAGTAAAAATGACAAGAACCTCTTTTCAAATATAGATGACAACAATAACAATGGAATTGCTGCAAAAATATCATCATCAAATCAATTAATGAAAAAATCAATTTGGGAGATTTCTACAAATGCTGATTTAGAATACATAAATAAAGATTTTCAATCAATTGAAATAGTATACAATCCAGAATTTAATAGGGATTGGAATTTAGATTCAATAACAAACTATTCATTTATTGATCGAGCAAAAAATCAATTCTTACTTCAAACTGGATTAAATATAATTAATGAAAATATTGGGGAAATAAAGTATAGCTATGAGAATTTGAAATTCGAAAAAGAATATGATGGAATTAGGCAGTTATTAAATATTAATATAAAAAACAAAAAAATTGATTTTATGTCTAACTCCAGCATTTTAAATTCTGAATCCTCAATATTTGAGTCTGAATTTATAAGGACATACAATAAACTAAAAATAAATTACAATAAAGGATGGTCTAAAATTAATTTTGAAGGAGAAAAAAATTTAAAAACAAATTTATTAAACAACACGCTCGCAAACTCAAATCACGGATATAAATTATATGAAATAGCTACAGGAATTGGTGATCTTTCAGAAAAATATGTTGAGATTGGATATAAGAAAAGAATTAATGATAGTCTAATAGAAGATAAACTAGGTAAAGTTAATTCATCAAATATTTTGTACTTAAAGTCACAAGTATTAAAGAATTCTAAAAGTAATTTAAACATGTTTGTTAACTATAGAGAAATGACTAGAACGAGCAATGAAAAAATTGAAAAATTCCTTAATTCAAGATTAATATATAATCAAAAATTATTTGATGAAATTCTACAATCTAATTTGTTGTATGAAACAAATTCAGGAAATCTTCCTCAGCAAGAGTTTACCTATGTTCAGGTAGAGCCCGGATTAGGAAATTATAAATGGATAGACATTAATAATAATGGAATACAAGAGCTTGAAGAGTTTGAGTTAGCTCAATTTCAAGATGAAGGACTTTACATTAGAGTATTTCTTCCAAATCAAATTTATTTAAAGACATATCAAAATAGGTTTAGTCAATCTCTAGCAATCAATTTTTATAAATGGAAAAATTCTCAAAAAAAATTCAAAAAATTTCTTTCACATTTTTCTAATCAATCTCAATACATGATAGATAAAAAAACAAATCAAGATATTGACAGCTTCAATTTTAATCCATTTTATTTGCCAACAGATGGATTATTGGGATTAATTTCAAGTTTTAAAAATAGCCTACATTACAATAGAGGTAAACAAGATTTTTCTACAACCTATAGCTATTCACTAAATAAATCAAAAAACACACTTTCTTTTGGCTATATAGAAAATAATTTAAAATCCAATCAAATAAATTTTATCCACAAGCTACATACTAATTGGCTTTTAGAAATTAATTCAACTCTTGAAAATAAAGAGAATATAAGTGAGAACTTTGATAGTAAAAATTACAACCTAGATCAATTTAAAATAAACCCTAAAATGACCTATTTATTTAATGAATCTAACAGATTAAATTTTTATTATCAATATTCTACAAATGAAAATACTATAGGAAATCTTGAATCACTTAAACAACAAAAAATCGGTATTTCATGTGCTATTTCAAATGCAGAAAAAATAAATTTTACCTCTGAATTTAATTATTTCAGTAATTCATTTGAAGGAAATCCTAATAGTATTATTGGATATATAGTAATGGAAGGTTTACAAGAAGGATCAAATTATACATGGTCCTTTAATGCACAAAAAAAATTAACTAAATTCTTAGATTTAAACCTTTCCTATTTTGGACGTAAAAGCGAGAATAGTAATTCCATTCATAATGGTACTATTCAGCTTCGAGCTATCTTCTAAAAAAATATCCGCCTACTAAAAAAAGCAGACGGATATATAATATTAGAATTAAATTATAATTTATTCAACAATAATCTTCTGAACTTTTCCAAAAGAACTATTTCCTACCTTCACTAAGTAAACTCCTTTAGCTACATAAGACATATCTAAATCATAATTAAATGTTCCTGTATTTTCAAATCTATGGAAAACCATTCTTTGACCAAGAACATTGTAAACTGTCAATTCAATTTTTCCAACATATGGTGAATTTAGATTTACATCAAATTGATTGTTTCCTAAACTAACAACAGAAAATTCAGAATTTTGATTAATATCATCTATTCCAAGAGATGTTACAATATTAACACTGTAATCTTCAGTCGCACCATAAGTTGTTTCTTCACAAGCATCATCAGGGACTGGAGCCTGCCAGTTTGTTTTAGCTCTCAAGATATGCTGTCCTAATGCCGCATCCTCAGGAATTACTACGGACGTACTTCCTGTGTATGTTCCTGAACCTTGTCCCATACCGAGCACATAATCATCAACTACTATTTCTTCAGGTGACTCAAATATAAAATTATCATTATAATCAATCCATACTCTAAAATGTTGATCTCCATATCCCGTAGCAAGAGTTAGTGTATTTGTTGATCCCTGTTCTAAATCAGTAGAAATATCTGTAAAATCATCATATCCAGTACCTCCAGGCTGGGTTGCATTCTGGATATCTCCAAGCTCAAAGAAATGAATTCCATCATTAAAAGACATATTTCCTTCAGGAGTACAATTGATATTACTTACTGTAACACTAGTTGAATCATTAGAATTATCATAATCAGAAGACAATGAAGTATATGCCGTAATACTATAAGAACCAAATGCAGAAAGATCTGCAACATATATAAAAGTATAATCAATAGTAGAATTTCCTTCTAATGGTCCCGCAACAGTTTCAGTAACGATAGTACCATCTAAGTCAATAGAAACATCAAAATCTGTTTGAGTAGCACCACCATAATTTGTTATAGTTACTGTTACTTGTTCTGTAGCTGATAAATTTGTTCCTGAAGAAGGAGAACTAATCGCAGAAACTCCTATATCATTTGCATTTAAATGAGTTACATCTGCAGTATATAAGTCATTTGCAGTGTCCTCATCGCCAGACATCATTGTACTTGCTGTAATAACATATGTACTGCCTACTGTAGACATGTCAGTAGTGGCAGAAAAAGTAAACTGATCTGTTAGTGCAGAACCAATAGTTCCAGTATAAGTTTCTGTTATAGTAGTTCCTCCGTCAACCTGATAAGTAACATCAAAATTTGAAGCATCATTTTCTCCATAATTAAAAATAGTTACAGTAACATTTTCGGCAGAAGTTAGTGATCCAGTAACAGGAGAATCAATACTTACTACACCAACATCATTAGCATAATTTGCTGCTATTTGAAAAACTCCAACATAATTAGCTCTTGATCCTGACATTAATTCATTGTTAAACCAAAATGCTTTGTCATTTGAAGGATCAACAGCTAATTTAGAATAATCTCCAAATCTAGTTCCGCCTATATTACCTGTTCCCGCTTGAATTATTTCTTCCGTTATACTCATAGTTCCTAAAGCATCTGAAGCATATCTTCCAGTATAATAAGTACTTACATACTGATTATTAGATCCGCCCATACCACTATATCCCATACCAATATTTCCTTGCATATCCATAGCCATACTTGCATTCCATGCATGCTTACCATCCGGGGCTGCATATGTTCCTTCTTGATATAATGACCATGGCTGACCATCACCATCTTGACGTAATTCAAACCAACGTACACCTGCTAAATTACTAGCATCACCACTAATATTAACTACAAAATTAAGTATAGCAGAATTGTGGCTAGAGAATTTTCTAAACTGTGCCTGATTCATTATTGTAGATTGTAATGCGTCTATTGCTGATCCTCCTGGTTGTTGTAAATTATCCCAACTTCCTCCATCAAATATAGATATAAAAGGTGTTGTTGATATTTCTTGGGGAGATGAAGAAATAGATGAATTGCCGGTATTATCCCAATCAACATCTGCTGTCCATATCTTTAGATGATCCTCAGTAACTCCTGACCATTGATCATCAGCCATAAATACTATTGGAGCTGATCCATTAGCAGGTAGGTTATCATCAGTAACGTTAAAGGCTTGAGGGCTTCTAAAACCATTACCATTTATGCCTGGCAGTGAAAAAGCTACAAATTGTGCTGTTTGATCTCCAGCAAGCATTGCCTCTCTCTCTAAGGCATGCAATGCTGGGGGATTATCTGTTACATAATAGGCGTCACTCCAAATTGAAAGCTTTTGATAGTCACTACCCGTCCCCCAATTGTAAACATACCAGCCATCATTAATTGGATCAGGGCCTTGGGATACAGCAACAGTCCAGCCACCACCTAAGATTGTCATAACAAATCGATCTGCAGCAGCATCATAAGAAACTGTTAAATCACAACAAAAACTACCAATTCCAAAAACATTAGATGGATCTAACTGTGGAGTTAATGCGTTTCCATCTTTATCAAATACTCTAAACCCTGTATTAAAAACAGCAATATAATGATTTGGCCCAACTGCTCCAGCAGGATCCGTTGGTGATGAACTTGAAAAAGCTGCATTAAATACAATGCTAGGAGTTTTTGCTTGAATTTTCTGATATAATTCTCCTGGATTTTTAGCTAATAAATCTTCTCCAGTAGATCCTTTTCCAGCAACAATATCATCAGGAGTTGCTTTTCCGTCTTGCATTTCTTTTTCAACATTTTCATAAGGAATTAATTCATTCCATTTTGAGGCTAATGAAGGAACTTCATACATTTCTTGAGAACTTCCTGTTTCTATAGGGCCTATTCTATCTGGATTCTGACCAAAAATAAATGTAGATAGTAATAAGCTTATTGTTAATGTAATTATGGTTATTTTATTCATAATTTTATTTTTATTGAGTTTAGATTTAAAAAAAAAAATTTATTTGATCTTAAAGGTGGCGTAATTTATGATTTTTGATTCAGAAAATAAAATTCTTTTGATAAGAATTTAAAACTCTAAGGAATTTAAAACTAAACTTTTAGCCAGTTTTTTAAATGTATTTCTTTTGTTATTTCATCAGACATGCTAGCAATAGCAATTCGTTTTTGCTCCATAGTATCTCGATTTCTTATTGTAACTGAATTGTCATCTAATGTTTGATGATCTATAGTAATGCATAAAGGCGTGCCAATAGCATCTTGTCTTCTATACCTTCGGCCAACGGCATCTTTCTCATCATAAATAATATTAAATTCAGCTTTTAGCTTATTATAGAGATCCTTAGCTAATTCAGCTAATCCATCTTTTTTTACTAAAGGCAGTATAGCTGCTTTATAAGGAGATAAAACTGATGGTATTTTTAATACTACCCTGGAAGAATTATTTTCTAGAGACTCTTCAACAAGAGAATTTGATAATACTGCTAAAAACATTCTATCAAGTCCTATAGATGTTTCTACAACATAAGGCACATAACTTTCATTAAGTTCAGAATCAAAATATTGAAGCTTTTTCCCCGAATGCTTTTCATGTTGAGACAAATCATAATCTGTTCTAGAATGAATGCCTTCAAGTTCTTTAAAACCAAAAGGAAAATTAAACTCTATATCAGAAGCAGCATCAGCGTAATGAGCTAATTTAATATGATCATGGAACCTATAATTGTCTTCTCCAAGACCTAAAGACATATGCCAAGCCATTCTATTTTGCTTCCATTTTTCATACCATTCTTTTTGTGTTCCAGGTTTTACAAAAAATTGCATTTCCATTTGTTCAAATTCTCTCATTCTAAAAACAAACTGCCTGGCTATAATTTCATTTCTAAAAGCTTTTCCAATTTGAGCTATTCCAAATGGAATTTTCATTCTAGAGGATTTTTGAACATTTAAAAAATTAACGAAAATTCCTTGAGCAGTTTCTGGTCTTAAATAAAGATCTGAACTTGATTTAGCTGTAGATCCTATTTTTGTACTAAACATCAAATTAAATTGCTTTACATCAGTCCAGTTTTTAGAACCAGAAATTGGATCTACAATCTCTAGATCTTCAATTAATTTTTTTAAGGATTTTAAATCATCCCCTTCAAGAGCTTTAGCTAGTTGAGATGTTATGGATTCAATTTTTTCCCTATATCCTATAATTCTTTCATTAGTATTAGTAAATTGATCAAGATCAAAATCGTCTCCAAACCTCTTTTTTGCCTTAGCTATTTCTTTATTAATTTTTGATTCAATTTTTTGACAATAATCTTCAATTAGTACATCTGCCCTATATCTTTTTTTTGAATCCTTATTGTCAATTAATGGATCATTAAATGCATCGACATGTCCTGAAGCTTTCCATGTAGAAGGATGCATAAATATAGCGCTATCAAGACCTACAATATTATCGTTCATTTGGACTAAAGATGCCCACCAGTAATTCTTGATATTATTTTTTAATTCAACACCATTCTGTCCATAATCATAAACAGCACTGAGTCCATCATAGATTTCGCTACTAGGGAAAATAAAACCGTATTCTTTAGCGTGGGAAATTACTTTTTTGAATTTATCATCCTTTGAACTCATCTTACAAAAATATAAAACGCTTTTAACTAAAGGAATGCTTTTTTTTAAAATTATACGTTAATTTGTATTGAATACATGAAAGAATTAAAATATATTATTGGAATTATAGTGATTCTTCTTGTGCATAGTTGTGCAAATAGAGGGACCCCATCAGGTGGAGACTATGATAGAACCCCTCCAAAAATATTAGAATCTAATCCTGAAAATTTCACAAATAATTTTAATAGCAGTGAAGTAACTATTCTTTTTGATGAATATATAAAAATTAGGAACCTTCAAAAGGAATTAATTATTTCTCCTCCAATTGATCCGTTACCAGAAATAACACCTATTGGGTCAGCAAGTAAAGATTTAACTATAAAAGGGCTTGATTCACTTGATGTCAATACAACCTATAGTTTTAATTTTGGTCAGAGTATAGAAGATAATAATGAGGGAAATCCATTTTCTAACTTCAAATATGTTTTTTCAACTGGAGAATACATTGATTCACTAGTTGTTAAAGGTTTTGTAAAAGATGCGTTAGAGCGAGAAATTGATGAAGGAATAAATCTATTGTTGTATGAAATAGATTCAGCCTATAATGATTCTGTTATATATATTAAAAAACCAAAATATTTAGCTAAGCTAGTTGATAGCACATCAACTTTTAGATTTGAGAATTTAAAAACTGGAAAATATTTGTTAATTGCTTTAAAAGAAGAAGAAAATGAAAGAGACTACAAATATCAAAACAGAACAGATAAGATTGGTTACGCTAAAAATTTTATAGAACTTCCAAAAGATTCTATAGCTGAAATTGAAATTTTCAAAGAACAAATTCCCTTTACAATTAGTAAGCCTAAACAGAAATCAAAACATTCTTTTGCTTTTGGATTTGAGGGAGAAATAGAAAAATTTAGAATTGATTTATTAGAGCCCATAAATATAGTAGCAGAAAGTAGAGTATTAAAAGATAAAAATTCAGACACATTATATTATTGGTTGAAATCAGAAAAAGAAATAGACTCTGTGAAATTTTTAGTCTCAACTCAAACAAAGGTTGATACATTTAAGATTAATCTAAGAAAAAATAAATTGGATTCATTAGAAATTAAATCCATACAAAGCAATCTTCTAAAATTTAATGAAAATCTTGAATTATATGCTAATATCCCATTTAGTAAAGTTGATGCAAATAAAATCATAGTACTTGATAAAGACTCTATACAAGTTCCATTTACATATGAATTAGATTCCTTGAATAATACTTATAAGTTTAACATATCTAAAGATGAAGATCAATCATATAGATATCAATTCCTTCCTTCTGCAATAGAAGATTATTATGGAAACAAAAACGACTCTCTATTTTATAAATTAACAACTAAAACATATGATGATTATGGGAACCTAAGACTAACACTTAAAAATGCTATTACTCCCATGATAGTTCAACTAGTCGATAAGATTGGTGGTGTTAAATATGAGCAATATGTTGAAAATTTAAAACCGATAGAATTCAGAAATATAGATGCTGGAAAATATCACATTAGAATAATATTTGATTCAAATCAAAATAAAAAATATGACTCTGGAAATTTCCTTAAAAGAAAATCTCCAGAAAAAGTTAGCTACTTTCCAGAAGAATTAGATGTAAGAGCTGGATGGGATTTAATTCAGGAATTTATATTAAAATAAATTATTTTTTGAAAGAGGCCTTCATTAATTCTCTGTTCATTCTAGCAATATTATCTAAAGAAATTCCCTTAGGACATTCTACCTCGCATGCTCCAGTATTAGAACAATTTCCAAACCCTTCTAAATCCATTTGATTTACCATATTAATAACTCTAGAAGTAGCTTCTATCTGACCCTGAGGAAGTAGTGAATACTGTGAAACCTTTGCCCCAACAAATAACATAGCTGAAGAATTCTTACATGTAGCTACACATGCCGCACACCCAATACAAGTTGCTGCATCAAATGCCATGTCAGCATCATTTTTATTAATTGGTATTGAATTAGCATCCTGTGTGTTTCCAGAAGTATTAACAGAAATGTATCCACCAGCATGTTGTATTCTGTCAAATGCACTTCTATCAATTACTAAATCCTTTATTACTGGGAATGCTTTTGCTCTAAAAGGCTCTATATATATGGTATCACCATCTTTAAATTTTCTCATGTGAAGCTGACAAGTGGTGATTAACTTATCTGGACCGTGAGCTCTTCCATTAATAAATAAAGAGCATGAACCACAAATCCCTTCTCTACAATCATGATCAAATGCAACAGGATCTTCTCCTTTTTCAATTAACTCATTATTAAGAACATCTAACATTTCTAAAAAAGACATGTCTGGTGAGACGTCTTCAATGTCATAATCAACAAGATAGCCTTTTTCTTCAGTATTTTTTTGTCTCCAAATTTTTAACTTTAGTTTCATGTCTTATTATTTATAACTTCTTTCTTTTACTTCAATGTTTTCATAATCTAAGTCTTCCTTATGTAAAATAGCATCCTTTGGGCTTCCTGTGTATTCCCATGCTGAGACATATTGAAATTCTTTTTTTCTCACTGCCTCGCCTTCTGAGGTTTGATGTTCTTCTCTAAAATGGCCTCCACAGGATTCCTCTCTAATCAATGCATCCTTTGCAAATAATTCACCTAATTCAAGAAAATCGGCTACTCTACCTGCTTTTGCTAATTCTTCATTAAACTCATTAGTGTCTCCGGGAACTTTTACCTGTTTCCAAAACAATTCTCTTAACTCCTTTATTTCATTAACCGCTTCCTTAAGATGTTTTTTGTTTCTTGCCATACCGCATTTATTCCACATTATCTTACCTAATTTTTTATGAAAATAGTCTACGGAGTATTTCCCTTTATTAGAAATAAAATAATTGATTTTCTCCTTAACCTCTTTCTCTGCTTTAATAAATTCTTTAGTATCATTGGCAATAGGTCCAGTAGAAATATCACTTGACAAATAATCTCCTATAGTATAAGGAAGTATAAAATATCCATCAGCAAGTCCTTGCATTAAAGCAGATGCTCCCAGTCTATTTGATCCATGATCTGAGAAATTAGCTTCGCCAATAGCATACAATCCAGGAACAGTTGTCATTAGATTATAATCTACCCAAACACCACCCATAGTATAATGAACCGCTGGATAAATCATCATTGGCATTTCATATGGATTCTGATCAACAATTTTCTCATACATCTGAAATAGATTGCCATACTTTTTCTTTACAACTTCTTTTCCAAGTTTTTTAACTAGCTCATTATCATCCTTATCTAATCCCTTTATATGAGCCTGTTCACTTCCATATCTAATAATTGCAGATGCAAAATCTAAATACACTGCCTCACCTGTTTTATTTACACCATATCCAGCATCACATCTTTCTTTTGCAGCTCTAGAGGCTACATCTCTTGGAACTAAATTTCCAAAAGCAGGATATCTTCTTTCTAAGAAATAATCTCTATTATCTTCAGATATTTCAGTTGGTTTTAATGTACCGCTTTTAATTGCTTTTACATCATCAATATTTTTTGGAACCCAAATTCTTCCATCATTTCTTAGTGATTCACTCATTAGAGTTAACTTAGATTGGTGATCGCCAGAAACCGGAATACATGTAGGATGAATTTGAGTAAAACAAGGGTTAGCAAAATAAGCTCCCCTTTTATGAGCTTTCCACGCAGCAGTTACATTGCTACCCATGGCGTTAGTAGATAAATAAAACACATTACCATAACCACCGCTAGCCAAAACAACAGCATGTGCCGAATGTCTTTCAATTTCTCCAGTAACAAGATTTCTAGCAATAATTCCTCTAGCCTTTCCTTTTACAATTACAACATCAAGCATTTCATGTCTATTATGCATGTCTATCTTACCCCTACTAATTTGTCTATTCATTGCAGAATACGCACCAAGTAGTAACTGCTGTCCAGTCTGACCCTTAGCATAAAATGTTCTTGAAACTAGTACCCCTCCAAAAGACCTGTTATCTAATAGCCCACCATAGTCTCTAGCAAATGGAACACCTTGAGCAACACACTGATCAATAATGTTAGCTGAAACTTCAGCTAATCTATATACATTAGATTCTCTAGATCGATAATCACCGCCCTTTACAGTATCATAAAAAAGTCTGTAAGTAGAATCGCCATCGCCCTGATAATTTTTTGCAGCATTAATTCCACCTTGAGCAGCAATTGAATGTGCGCGTCTAGGAGAATCCTGAAAACAAAAAGCTTTAACATTATAGCCAAGTTCTGCAAGAGTTGCTGCAGCAGAACCGCCTGCAAGGCCAGTACCAACAACAATTACATCAAGGGCTCTTTTGTTTGCTGGACTGACTAAATTTATATTGTTCTTATGAAATGTCCACTTGTTTTTTAAAGGACCAGCAGGAACATTAGCAGCTAATTCAGTAGAATACCCATTATTTGAAAAAGAGTCAAAATATAGGTCTTTGAAAGAATCAACTTTTTGCTTTAGCAATTTGTTCTTCTCAATATAATTAGGATCAGTTGATTTAATAGGAGTCCTATCGGGTTTATTGTGCCAATCCTTATCCCAATCAGAAAGTTTACATTTA